>CAZZLA010000154.1:0-3627 GCA_964655035.1 uncultured Candidatus Bathyarchaeia archaeon
CACAAAACTCAAACAATCTTCCCCCTCTTTCTTTCGGGGTCAAACATCAAACAGTAACCAAAGAGAAGAAAATGAAAAAGGGCTGAAAGGGCTCTGCAGAAATAAAGCTAACGGTAGCAATCTGTTAGGCATTTCATCTTTCTCCTTAATTTGTTGCTGCAGAGCCCCAGCAAACCCTTAAAGTAAAAGACAAAAAATTACCTATTGCCACTTCCTGCGGTTTTTTGGGTAGTTATGGAGTTTTCCTTTGTCGCTACGCGGTCCACGCTTGCGGGGCTTGAAAGGTTCAATCGTGAAGTCCAGGTTCTGCTTCATTAAATGAGCCGCCGTTAAATTCGAAAAAAGAAAAAAGGATTGTGGAAGAGTTTAAAAGTTGATACACAGCTACTCTACTACTCGGTCTCGCAGTTAACGTTCAAATAGTCTATTTCTGCGGAAGCGAGTATGCATGGCAGGGCACCCTAAGAATTACGTGTGGAACGCGGATGATTACGCGAAGCATTCTTCAAGCCAGTATAAGTGGGCAAGGGAGCTCATTCCAAAACTCAAATTGTCAGGAAACGAAGCATTGCTTGACATCGGTTGCGGCGACGGCAAAGCCACGGCGGCGGTGGCAAAATGCTTACCCAGCGGATGCGCAGTAGGGATTGACATCTCCGAAGACATGATCAATTTGGCACGCGGCACCTTTTCGCATAAAGCTTATCCCAATCTTTCTTTCCAGCGAATGGATGCACTCGCGTTGACTTTTCAGGCGAGGTTTGACAGGGTATTCTCAAACGCGGCGCTGCACTGGATATCGACCACAAATCGGTTTTGCACGACGTGCAGCGGAGCATGAAAAGCGGTGGCAGGCTGCTTTTTCAGATGGGTGGGAAGGGCAACGCTCAAGAAATCCTCTCATTTCTGGACGGATTTTTTCGGGAATAACCTTGGATGAATTTCTTTGTGGGATTCAGTTTTCCCTATGGTTTTTACACGGCTGAAGAGTACATCGTTTGGCTGCGTGAGGCGAACCTGAAGCCTGAACGTGCCGAACTTGTGCCGAAGGACATGCAGCTTGCAGGTAGAGAGGATTTAGCGGGGTGGATCAGAAATACGTGGCTGCCCTACACGGAGAGGCTTCCCACTGAACTTAGGGAGCGGTTCATAGAGCAAATTGTTACAACGTATCTCAAGTAGCATCCTTTAGATGGAGCAGGCGTGGCTTACGTTCGCATGTTACGGCTTGAAGTGGAAGCAAGCAAACCCACTTAGACTGTGAGCTGTTTAAAAGCTAATGCGCACGTTTTTTAACCAAGTTTCAATATTACTTGAAATAGCAGAGGAAAAAGCTATGCCAAATTTCCAAACCGTCCGCGGAATGCGCGATTTGCTGCCTGAAGAGGCGGAAACGCTGAACTTCGTGGCCTGCAAAGCCAGAGAAACCGCGCAGCTTTATGGCTACCGGGAAGTCGTAACGCCCGTGGTCGAATCGTATGAGCTGTTAAGCGCCAAATCTGGGGAAGAAATCCGCCAGCGCATGTTCACTTTCAAGGACCTTGGCGACCGCGCCGTGGCGCTACGACCAGAATTTACGGCTTCAATAGCGCGGCTTGCTACGACCTCCTTGAAAACCGAGCCGAAACCGCTGCGAGTTTTCAGCGTGGGCAGTGTTTACCGGTATGATGAGCCGCAGCGAGGGCGTTACCGCGAGTTTTGGCAATCAAACTTTGAATTAATGGGTTCAGACAAGCCTGGAGCTGACGCTGAAACCATACTGCTCACTAACAATCTCATGAAAGCCGCAGGGTTGCAAAATTACAGTTTCAAAGTTGGGCACATTGGCATACTCAGGGGATTGCTTAACCAAAAGGGCATTGACGATAAAACTCAAAACGCGATTCTGCAGCTCATGGACAAGAAAGAATACGATAAGGCGCTTGAGCTGGTAGCTGATGAAGAATGGCGTATTGTTTTTAAGGGCTTGTTAGAGTTGAAAGGCGAGACGCCGTTTGACACGGTGGATCTGATAGAAGAAATTGTCGATGGATGCGATGAGGCTGCAGCTGCCACCGATAATCTACGTGATATTTTATGGCTCGTAGACGAATGCGGCTGTCCGGTTGAAAAAGTGAACCCCGCGTTTGCCCGAGGTCTGGAATACTACACGGGCATGATTTTTGAAGTAAACGTGCCTGAGTTGGATGTAGCTTTGGGCGGAGGCGGACGATATGACAGGCTTATTGAAGTGTTTGGAGGCGAACCAACACCCGCGGTTGGCGTGGCGCATGGCTTAGACCGAATAGCACTTGCAATGCAAACTCAGAAAGTTGCCGTGTCAGCGTGGCAGGGGATAAGAGTTGTTGTCATTCCGGTGCAGGAAACGATGCGAGGTGAAGCGATAAGGATAGCGCATAGGCTGAGGGAAGCGGGAGTGCTGGTGGAGTTTGAGGTTATGCGGCGTAAGATGGGGAAGGCTTTGGAGGACGCTGATAAGCGCAAGATGGATTACGCGGTGATTGTGGGTGAAAGAGAAATGGATGAGGATGCGGTGGTTGTTCGCGACTTGGCGAAACATGAGCAGACCACGTTAAAAATCAGGAATTTGCTGGAGAAAATCAAGGGTTAAAAGCAAAAATGAAAAAAGTGGTTAAGCCCTGGAAAAAAGGGCTTCTGATTTTTTTAGAGTCGTCTGATGTACCTGTTGACTTCCCATTCGGTTACTTGTGTTCGGTAGAGGTCCCATTCTTTGCGTTTTTCGCGTAGGAAGTTTTCGAATGCGGTTTCGCCGAGGGTTTCGCGCATCAGTGTGCTGGTTTCCAGTTCTTCCAAAGCCTCTTTCAGTGATTCGGGTAGTGAAATTATGCCTCTTTCTTTGCGTTCTTCGTAGCTCATCTCGTAAACGTTCAGTTCCACTGGTTCGCCTGGGTCTGTCTTGTTCTTGACGCCGTCTAATCCTGCCGCTAATAGCGCTGCAAACTGCAGGTACGGGTTTCCAGACGGGTCAGGACAACGGATTTCGCATCGGGCTGCGGCTTTTCTTCCTCCGAAGTTGGGGACTCTGATGAGAGGTGACCTGTTTTTGTGCGCCCACGCAAGGTAAACTGGGGCTTCGAAGCCGGGCACTAATCGTTTGTACGAGTTGGGCCATGAAGCGAGTACCGCGCACATTTCGCGCCCGTGGGCGAGTTGTCCACCTATAAAGTTCATGGCTGTTTCCGACAGATAGCCCGTTTCTGGCTTGTCAGAGTAGAACATGTTCTTGGTTACATCAGCGTTCCAGAGGCTTTGGTGCGTGTGCATTCCTGAGCCGTTGATGCCTGGGAAGGGTTTCGGCATGTACGTGGCTATGTACCCGCTTTGTGCAGCGACGATTTTGGTTATCATTCGCATGGTTAACGCTCTGTCCGCCGTGGTGAGGGCTTCGTCATATTTGAAGTCGATTTCGTTTTGCCCCAGGGCTACTTCATGGTGGGAGATTTCGATTTCTATGCCGAACTGTTCCGCTGTGTCCGCTATGTCGCGTCGAATTGCTTCGGTGAGGTCACCGGGGTGGAAATCGAAGTAACCAGCCATATCTATAGGGGTGGGTAATTCGGAGTCCTCTTCTTTCACTATGAAAAATTCCTGTTCTGGAGCGCATAT
>CAZZLA010000155.1:0-3609 GCA_964655035.1 uncultured Candidatus Bathyarchaeia archaeon
CAGCCTCTGCAGCCCATGAATCGCTCCATTGTTTCAGTGAGCTGCCGAGTTCCACAAACATGGTGGGTACGTTCAGCGAAGGTCCATGGTGAGTGCATTCGTAAGACACTTCGTACGGGAGGTTCATGCCTTCCTTGAAGTACGCAAGCGCCTTCAACGCGTTTTGCATCGCCGTGGCGGGTGCGACGGAAACCTGTTTTGGCAATCCGCCTAGTTCTGCCGCGCCGAAATTGCCTGGTGTGTGAACCGAAAGCGTTGGTGTGCCGCTTGCGCTGCTGTGCTTTGAAAGGAAAACGATTAGGTTTAGGTTGGTGAAGTCATCTGGCAGGTGCTGTGCGTTTACTGATTCCTCGTTTAGCATCGTGTAGCTTACTTTTTTTCCGTTGACATCAGTCGAGAACACGGGGTTTCCTTGGTGTGTTTCTGCGGTTTTTTTGAACGGATAATTCCTGAGTACGTGTTTTGCTATGTTTAAGCCAGCTATGTCTTTGCGTGAAGCCACCAGCAGAATCATGTTTATGTTCCCGTCATAAGAGGGGGTGGGGTTGTGAGAAAAAGGTTTCCATAAAGCTTATTTGCTGAACGGGGGTGAACCTTTTCTGTGAGAGACTGGAGAAACATGCATCTGATTAACTTTAAGGCGCTTTCTGCTCAGAAGCTTAATGAGTTTATTGACTTGGGCGTAAAGGTGAAGCGTAATCCTGAGCAGTATGTGAAAGCATTAGCGAACAAGTCTTTGGCTTTGATTTTTCAGAAGACTAGCACGAGAACGAGGGTGGCGTTTGAGGTGGCGATGACTCAGCTTTGTGGGCACGCGTTGTACATTGACTGGAGGACAACGAACTTCACGTTGGCGGACATTTATGATGAGACACAGTACCTGTCACGTAACGTTAATTGTATAATGGCGCGGTTGCTTCGGCACACAGATTTGCAGAGGATGGTGCAAGCCTCGCGTGTTCCGGTTGTGAACGGCTGTGACGAGAAGTATCATCCAAGCCAAGTCATTGCTGATTTGATGACTATTAAGGAGAAGAAGGGCAAGCTGAAGGGTGTGAAACTGGTTTTCATAGGTGTCCACAATAACGTGTGCAACTCGCTGATTGAAGGATGCAGCAAGGCTGGCGTGGAGATTACCACGGTGACGCCGATCGTTAATGAAAACGCACGTGATGAGGAGTTGTTGGAGGCGGCGAAGAAGACGGGGTTGTGGGAAACCACGTTGGATGTGGAAGAGGCTGTTGCGGACGCGGATTTCGTTTACACCGACACGTGGATTGACATGGAATTCTTCACAGACCCGAAATTCGCAGCGGAGAAGGAGCAACGTCTCAAACTCATGATGCCCTACCAAGTTAACAAGGAGCTTCTCCAAGGCAGCAGCGCCTGCATAATGCATGATATGCCGATTCACAGAGGATACGAGATAACAGGAGACGTAGTTGAAGATCAGCGTTCCGTAATTTACGAACAGAGCGCGAACAGGCTTTACTCGGCAAAAGCCATACTGCTGAAACTAATGGGCGCTTAACACACCTAAGCATCAAATTCAGTTCACCTAGAGCATGTTGAAAAGCTTTTATTCGCGGTTCCGTTATCCTACGGTTGATGTCTGGCAAGGAATTTTTTGTAGATCGTTATAGGCAGTTAGGGTGGGATTTTGTCGATGTTCAGCCCAGACAAGCCATCCGAATAAACGTGACCAATTCCAAAGGGAAAAACCTTGAAGAAAGACTGCATGCCATAGGCGTCACGCTTGAGAAAGTCCCTTTCCTCGAAACAGGCTATTGGGTTTGCAGCTCCAAGGTTTCTGTGGGCGCCACAGCCGAGTACTTGTTAGGTTCATATTCGATTCAGGAGGCTGCCGCGCAAATCCCACCTGCACTGTTCTGCAACTTAAGGGACAAAATGGTGTTGGATGCCTGTGCGGCTCCAGGCGGGAAAACCGTGCAGTTGGCGGATTTGATGGGGAACACTGGTGTGCTGGTTGCGTTGGATGTTAAGAAACGTCGTTTGGCTGCCTTGTCCAATCATCTGGAGCGCTGTCGTGTTGGCAACGCTGTTGTTTACGGTCTTGATGCACGGCAGGTTTCACGGCTGAAATTGAAGTTTGACAGGATTTTGTTGGATGTTCCGTGTTCGGGAAATTTCGTCGGGGAAAGGGACTGGTTTAATCGGAGAACGCTGGCAGATGTGAGGCGAAACGCGAAGCTGCAAAAGGAGATAATAACAGAAGCAGCAGAGTACCTGCGTGATGATGGGGAAATGGTTTTTTCAACGTGTTCTTTGGAGCCTGAAGAAAACGAGGTTAACATGGATTGGGCTGCTAAGCACCTGAACCTTCAGATCGAAGAGGTTGACTGTTACGGCCGAAAAGGGTTAACCGAGGTTTTCGGAAGACGCTTGGATGTTTCGGTGGAGCGGTGCAAGCGTGTTTGGCCGGGTGAAACTCAAGGCTTTTTCGCCTGCAAACTCAAGAAGGTGGTGAATAAGCGGTGAAGACAGTGGTGAAGTTTGCGTTCCAGTTGGGCGCAAAAATCGCTTTAAACGCGGACTTCATGGTGGAGAAAGCTGGGCGTATTTTTCTTTTGAAGGAGGCTTTGCAGAAAGTTGCCAGGAAAGATTTCTATTATGCGGGAACTTACCTTGGCAAAGTCAAGAAGGGCAAGTTTTTTCCGAGTTTTAACCTGCTTGCTATGCTTGCAAAGGGCGATGCTAACAAAGTTGTTGTTGAAAAGAAGGCGGCGTGGCTGTTTATTTGCGGGAGAGACGTTTTCCGCAAGGGCGTAGTGGCGGTGCGGGGTTCGCGGAAGAAAGGTGCCCACACGTTGGTGTTGAACGAGTTTGGTGAGTGCTTGGGTTTTGGCAAGATAGTCGGCAGTTTGGACGAGTCGGCGCAGAAGACTGATGTTGCGGTTCGGAATGTTTCTGACATTGGCGATTTTTTGCGTAGAGAAGCTTGAGTAGTGTGTTTTGCTGTGTTTCTCCTGTTGTACAGTATATAAAACCCGTCGCATATTATTTCAGTAGTTTACGTTTTTGTTGAACGTTTATCCATTAAATAAAGCGATAAGCTTATATACGTTTATGATAACTCTGGTTTCCATAACATATGAAAACTAAAAGGCCGAAGCTAATGTGAGGATATGTAAAAAATGAAAAACTTCAAAGACGCAGTTTGGAAAGAAAACGTGACAGAAGCCGTCAAGCAAATAAGAAAATACGAGATAAAATTCGTAAGACTCCAGTTCACCGACATCAACGGCATCATAAAAAACCTGGCGGTATCATCCAAAAACATCGAAACCATCTTTGACAACGGTCAATCCTTCGACGGTTCATCGATCACAGGCTACAGGCCAATTGAAGAATCTGACATGGTTCTGTGCCCAGACCCAACAACCTTCGCAGTTTTGCCGTGGCGGCCAAAAGAGAGGTCCTCATGCAGACTCATCTGCGATGTCTACACTCCAGAAAACAAACGCTTCGACGGTGACCCCCGATACATCCTTGAACGAGCACTTGCAAAAGCCAAAGACTCAGGATTCAGTTACATATGCGCTCCAGAACAGGAATTTTTCATAGTGAAAGAAGAGGACTCCGAATTAC
>CAZZLA010000156.1:0-3589 GCA_964655035.1 uncultured Candidatus Bathyarchaeia archaeon
GGATTTGTTGTCAAAGCAAAAATTACAATTATAAAGCTAGCTAGCACGTTACCTCCTATAAGCATCATCTTCCTTCCACAATCATCTGCAGCAATCCCGAGAAAGATGCTGGAAACAAAAGTTGAAACGCCCATGGAAGTTAGTACTAGTCCCATGAAATCAGCGGATATTCCTTGAGTAGTGGTTAGAAAATAAGATAAGTCAGTAAACAACAATCCATAGGCGACTGCAGGCATTATCGAGGCATAAACAACATATTTTGCCTCTTGTGGCAATCCAGTGTATCGATCATAGACTTTTTTGAGTAACATACATGTTCAGACGATTTGAGTAACTTGCACAACTATCATAACTAGTTTTTCATGTTCTCATTACAAACGCTTTTATGCCCTTTTGCAAAGCTATTTAAGATTTAGCGCGCGCTAATCTTGCCTATTGTATGCATTTCAGGTGGCAGGTCATTGGCCTAATACTAATATAGTATTTCATTGCTCATCTTCACTTTGCCTTTTTCGATGGGTATGTTTTCCTTGGTCACCATGTTTCTTCGCCACTGTGCACCCTTTTTTGATCCGCTAAAAGAACCATCAAAACATACGACTCGATGGCATGGAACAACCGGTGAAAGTGGATTTTTATGGAGAGCATTTGCCACTGCACGGCAGGCTTTCGGCCTACCTATTTTTTCTGCTATTCTTTTGTATGTGCTTATTTTTCCTTTTGGAATTTTGAAAGTGGCAACCAATACGTCTATTTCAAACTTAGTCTTGTGCTTCAATGCCTCAACAACGTCTTCTTCAGTCTTAATTAAATTCAAATCCATTTGATTACCATCCGTAGATGATTGCTATGAATTTTTTAGACTTAAGCTTTATTATAACCTAAGCTTGTTGCCATTCAAAAGTAGCGCGCGTAAGATTCAGGGGGACTACGTTATTTTGATGTATCAAAAATACGGGTCATTAGAAGGCTTTACATCAACGCTGGAAAAGGCGCGCGCTGTATGAGTTCTACCTGAACTTCATTACGGTTTCTATGACGTAAGAACACTCCAATTGACAGAGCTAATAATAAAGCAAAAAGGAAAGAGCCCAGAAGCAACTCAGGGACAACAGCCTGCATAATCGTCTCATTCCATCCAGAAGACCAAAGAGCTAGTAAACCTGCTCCCATTACTCCAAAGAAGACCAGCAGAAAGCTTTTGATAATTCCATCCATTCCTCTATCTGCATCAGACAACAGTATATGCCTTCTGAAACGTTTTCTATTACTTAATAATTGCTTAAAAAATTTTTCACCCCTTTTAGTTATGTGAAGCAGAAACATCTAGTAAGTCAAGAAGCTGGAGGTGCAACAAATTATTATGGCACATCTGAGCTTTTACTCGTTTTTCAACAAACACGCTTTAAGTTCTCCAAATCCCCATCTCTCAATCTATTATGTGAGTAATTAAAGTAAATGTATAAACGCGCAATTGGCTAATGAAATAGATTCCCACGCAACATAGCAAATTATCACTATTAAAAAACGATATGTACGATTATCTCTCAAAATCAAATGATGCTAACGCTAAGAGAGTGTTTGCAAATGAAAGTTTTTGGCAAAAGGCTCACACAGAAGCAATTGCACGTTGGGCTTAAATCACAGTCCAGATCAGTATCTATTGAATATGATAGGCACTTCCCTTCAGTAGGCGCAGGCAACTCTACTCTTGAAAGCCCTATCATATTCTCTCCGTTTATCAGAATCTTTTGGAAAAGATGTATGGTAAGAAGGAATTTTTTCTGCCTTAAAACATTTCAATTGAAAAGCTTTTTCGGTATGATAGTGTAGACAAGCCTTCTAAATTCCGATACAAAACGTGCGTGGTCATCGAAAATAAATACGAGAACGGCGCTGCAGGTTTAACAGACTTTCAACAGGATGCGTTCTGGAACTCCGTTGGTTTCAACAACTAAGTACTTCATACCATCAGAGTCGCCTAGTTCGTTAAGAGGCTGCAATGCCTCACGGGCTTTCTGCAAAGTCAACAGATACTCTTGATGGCTGCGCACCACTGATTCTAAAGCGGACAATTCATCTAAGGGACCAGCGTCCAACACGATGTTGAGGCCGCCGACGCTGACTTCCCCAAGGCGTTCGGCAGCGGCCTTTTTGCCCGCCAGCTTCAGGATAACCTCGCGTACCTTCTTCGACTTCTCCGCTAACGAGCGAATTTCATCTAATCTACGCAGATACTTGCCTAACGTACTTTTCGTTTCGGAAATCTCCTTGTCCAAAGTTTCTTCCAGTTCTTCAGCAGACCCAAATTCTTTAATTTCAACTACCATTTGCTTTCCCTCGATGTTTCTTGTGATAAGATAACATCAAATTAAATCTTGTTAATCACTATACAGTATTTATTCTCCAGTAAGAAACGCCGCGTGTTTGGAAGCACATGAACAAAACATAAAAGCTTGAAGATAAACGTTAACGCCGAAAACCTTGGGAGAGCGCGCGCTAAAAAACGTTCTAAGATAAAATCTAACATTAGTGGCAAAAACTCTTCTTGGAATATATACTTCAAAACAGCTTAATTAGTTACTGACTGAAGAAAACGTGACTATGTGTGCGCGCGCTAACATATCGAAAACAGAAATACTTTATCCTAATCCAGAACCCTATAGTTCGAGAGGTGTTCTTTTCTTTATTTCGGGTTCTTAGCTGGCAAGGGTGAACTATCGAATTGGAGTTGCCACAGTAGAAGTCAGTCTTTTGTAATAGCTAGTAGCACTTCCGCTTTTTTCTGTTTCCGGCATCTCAACCGTTGCCGTTGGATGCCTTATAATAGTCTTGCATAACACATTAAGCGAGTTCGCAGTGAAGCTTAGGAGGTTCTTTCCTTCATTTGTGAGTTCGTAGACTTTTCTAGGCCGTGCACTTTCCATGTTCCACCGGCTTGCCACGTAACCTTTTTTCTCCAAAGAAGTTAAGAGCGGATAGACCGTGCTCGGTCCGAAATACACGCCGAAAGATCTGCGGATTTTGGTTATTATCTGGTATCCGTGCATGGGCTGTAAATCTATTAATTGCAGGACTATAAGGTCGAGTAGTCCTTTGGTTAGCTTGGTTTGAATTTCTTTTTGTAGGTTACCCATTTCTTCTTTCTTCTTTTTGTATTTGTGTAGTACGAGTGTACAATATGTCTATTTTAGTACATATCACACGACTCTATACAGCCTAAACAGCAATATAAATGTTCATGCATACTACAAGCATATCTCAGTAACGTTAAAAATTGAAAATCATGACTAAAAATCAACCACAAACGTACCAAACGACGTAAAACAAAGACAGAAAACGAACTGTTCAACACAAAGACCTGAAATTGATGAAAACATTAATCCATTGAGTTTTAGCCCTAAAATTTTCTAGTTTTGATTTGCCATTTTGCTTTGAACGCTCTTAGTAAGAATGGAAGAGTACAGCAGAGACTTTGCAATCTCATTAAAAAGCAAACATACTCAAAGACGTACCACGGACAGGTCAACTGGCGTTTCGTTTCACTACTCCCTAGTTATCTCCCACGTTATGAGCCCCATTACGAGTG
>CAZZLA010000157.1:0-3537 GCA_964655035.1 uncultured Candidatus Bathyarchaeia archaeon
GATTTCAGCTTGCATGGAAGTTTACTTCGACCATTCCACTTATAAAAATAGCGACTGAAGCATCAAGCAGCGCATTTGCGGACGCTTAATAAAAGAGCCACTCTCAATATTCATCAAGGAGAATGGTTTTGTGCAAGGCGAATCCAATAGAGAACGGAAACCGAACAGGCTGATACGCGAAAAGAGCCCTTACCTGCTTCAGCACGCCTACAACCCCGTAGATTGGTATCCATGGAACCAAGAAGCTTTTGAAAAGGCTAAAGCCCAAGACAAGCCGGTTTTCGTTTCAATTGGCTATTCATCCTGCCACTGGTGCCACGTCATGGAACAGGAAAGCTTCGAAGACGAAGAAGTAGCGAAGCTGATGAACAAGGCGTTCATCTGCATAAAGGTTGACAGGGAAGAAAGACCCGACCTTGACAGCGCTTACATGGCGGTGTGCCAAGCGATGGGGCGAAGCTGCGGCTGGCCCCTTAACATCATAATGTCACCGGATAAAAAACCGTTCTTCGCAGCCAGCTACATCCCCAAAACAGGCAGGTTCGGTCTGGTGGGCATGATTGACCTTGTTTCTCAGATTGAAGAAATCTGGAGAAAACGCAGGTCAGACTTGGAAAATCTAGGCGACGACATCAAACGCAGAATAGAAACCTTCGAAAAAAGAACGCAAAGAGAAGAACTGGGAAAAGACGTTTTGGATGAGGCGTACGAGAAGCTTGTCTTAAACTTTGACGAGCAGAACGGCGGATTCGGGCGCGCTCCGAAGTTTCCCACGCCGCATAACCTGCTTTTTCTGCTAAGATACTGGAACCGAACCAAACAGAAAACCGCGTTGACGATTGTTGAGAAGACCCTGCGAGCCATGCGCCTCGGCGGCATCTTCGACCAGTTAGGCTTCGGTTTCCACCGCTATTCAACAGACGCCGAATGGTTGGTTCCGCATTTTGAAAAGATGCTTTATGATCAAGCTTTGTTGGCGCTGGCTTACACTGAAGCCTTTCAAGCCACGGGCGCGGGCAAGTTCAAAGCAACCGCTAAAGAAGTTTTAGAGTATGTGCTGAGAGAGTTGGCTTCGCCGGAAGGAGGGTTCTACGCTGCTGAAGACGCGGACACGGAAGGCGAAGAGGGCAAGTTCTACTTGTGGACGGAGGAGAAAATCAGAAAAGCTTTGGCGCCTGAGGATGCTGATTTGGCAGTTAAACTTTTCAACGTCAAAGCTATTGGTAACTACGCGGAGGCTGTCCGAAAGCGAAACGGAGCGAATATACTTCACTTCGCAAAACCATTGGAGCAGCTTGCCTCAGAATCACAGTTAACTCTTGATGAGCTTATCGTAAAGCTGGGAAGAATCCAGAATTTGCTTTTCAAAGCCAGAAAACAACGGGTTCAGCCGGCTAAAGACGACAAGATTTTGGTGGATTGGAACGGCTTGATGATTGCCGCCTTGGCAAGGGCCAGCAGCGTTTTTGGTAACCCGCGGTACCTGCAGACCGCAGTCAAAGCCGCTGATTTCATCATGGAGAAAATGAGGGGTGAAAACGGAACGCTTTACCATCGTTACGCAAAAGGCGAAAAAGCAATAGAGGGCTTTTTGGATGACTACGCCTTTCTTGCGTGGGGGCTGGTGGAGATTTATGAAGCGTGCTTCGAAGATGCGTACTTGCAGGCATCAGTGGAAGTGACCAAGACGATGATTTTGCGGTTTTGGGATGAAAAGGATGGGGGCTTCTACTTCACTGCAAAAGACGCGGAACACGCGGTGCCGAGAAGAAAACAGGTGTATGATAGCGCGTTGCCTTCGGGTAATTCCGTGGCGTTACTGAACCTGGCGCGTTTGGCGCTTTTGACTGGAGACTCGGCGTATGAAGAAATGACCAGCCAAATCGTCAAGGTGTTTTCTGAGGACGTGAAGAGGTCGCCTGCTGCGCATACGTTTCTACTTATCGGCTTGGACTTTATTGTTGGACCAGCCTACAAAGTTATTTTGGTCGGTGACCCGCAGGAACCCGGAATGCAGAGTATGCTTGGCGCTTTGAAAGCGGCTTATCTGCCTAATGTAGTGGTTTCGATGCGGCTGCCGGGCAAGGCTGGTTTGAGCTACGAGAAACTTGAGGGCAAAGCCACTGCGTACGTTTGCCGTGATCAGATATGTATGCCTCCGACGAATAAGAAAGAGAAAATGCTTAAGTTTCTCGGGCTATGAATAAGTAAACCCCGATGGCCTAGGTCGGCGGTGGTCGTGTACCAACCTTAAGCTGAAGCGTCATGTTTTGGACATCTCTGATTATTGTCACATCAATTGTCTGGCCTGGCGCGCGCGCTTAATATTCGCTATAATTTTTCTCATCAAAGACCTCACCGCAAGCCCTTTCATAACCGGAGCGTTTGGTTTTCGACTTTATGGTTTAGGACCTTTTGCTTTGTTGCCTGACGTGTTTGAGCTTGCGGCATTATCGGTACTGCTATATTTAAGCGTCAAATACTAAGAAGGTTTATGCGAGCGGCTATGAAGAAGAAGGCGTTCATTTCAGGTCCAATCTTGGGCATGGAAAGCAACCAAGGCTACCGAGACATTATTAAAAAAATCTGTGTGGAGCTGGGGTTTGAGGTTATTGATCCCTGGCACCGCGAAAAAATCCTGTATGAAACTGACGAACTTTGCTGGTGGACTAACGTTCCCGCTGTCGGTTTTGTTCAGAGAGATTTGGAGGATGCTGAACGCTGCGACGTCATGATTGTCTATTTGCCTAAGCTTTCCGCAGGAGCATGCATGGAGCTGTTTTACGCCAAACGTAAAGGCAAGAAGATTATAGTGGTTTCAGAAATGGAGTGGTTGAGCCCGTGGATTATAGTGCACTCGGACGCTATAGTGAAAAACTTCAACGAGCTTGAAGACGCGCTCAAAAAAATCCAGTGAACCACGCGCTCCATGTTCCGTCGGATTTTGTCTGACTCACAACAAAGAATGAACTCTGTTTATTGTTTGCGTTTCCTGAAGTAGACCAGCAAGTCCAAACCGATAATAGCCGGAGCGCGCGCTAATTGAAGCTGAAAACGCTTGTTTTCGCATTAAGACCTATGTTCACATCGCGTTATCAATAGGAGACACAGAAAGCCACCTTTAGCAAATTTTAAATACAAATTGGCGATAATTATAGTTTTGAGGTCAATATCGTGCCTAAAGCTTCCAAAGCTAAGAAAAAGAAGGCTGCAAAGAAGAAATAAAGCATATTTAGAGAATTTTTTTCTCTCCCATTTTTCTATTTTTCCATAAAAAATTCAGGTTCACGTTCCAGCCATTAACTGTCTTGGATTTTTAGGAAAGTGGCAAAAGAATCTTTTTATATTAAGGGTGATTACTGTTCTCGTAACTAGGAGACTTGAGTTATTATGGCTGTCAAAGCAACATCTGAATATATTAGCTTGTTAAATCAGGCGGTTTCAAGAGAAATCCAAGTTTCAATCCAATACATGCTGCAACACACACAAATGGAAAAACTAATCCAAAAAGTGATCCCTGAGAACATGCTCCTCGAC
>CAZZLA010000158.1:0-3535 GCA_964655035.1 uncultured Candidatus Bathyarchaeia archaeon
TCATTGCCATCATTTACTTTCGATAATTCAAAATAGAGTTTCTCTATTGACACGTGCCTTTCTCTAAGCCTATCTCTGATGGATCTAGAGGGCATGAACTCGTTAGCTTTGGTAATTGCTTCTTTCACAGCCTTTCGCGTGCAATATCCGACTAGTTGGCCAAGTTCCGAAGCTGGACCTCCATAAACTATTGGGGCGCCTCTTTTTGTTTCAGCCACGACTATAGAATCGGTGACTGTTCCGGTGGCTTCGTCGCCAGAGAACCTGCTTCTGATGTCGAGTTCTCTTAACGCCGCCATCTTGGCTTCGGTTACAGTGATTAACGTTCCAGCTAAGCAGCTTTCAATCGGGTTTCCATCTATGACAACTATGATGTTTATGGTTCCCTCGTTTTCCTGAACATTAATGGTTTCGCCTGCTGATTCAGCAAAATTACAGGTGTTGCCTTCGTTGTCTGCCGCTGTCGCGATTACGCTGACGGCGAGTTCGCCATCGTTTTTTGAGACAAGCGAGAAATTCTCGACTGCGGCAGCAGTGACCATCCCGACGAAATTTTCGTTGAGTCCAAACCTTTTTGCGGAGTCTGTTATGTAGGGTTCAGGGTTGTCGTGGAGATACTTGTCGCTGCATGATTTGAGGACTTCTACGTTGAGTATCGCCTTTGTCTTTTTTAAACCACCACCATTGTGAAATGCTGAACTGATTGTGGTGAGTGGCTTATCGGAAAGCACTGCTAGCACGTCTTCTTTTAGAATTAGTTTGATGCCTTTTCCTACGAGACTTACTTGTTTCATGGTCTCACCGTTATCAGCCTTTGGATTGTTTAATTTGTTTCACGGTAATGGCTTTGGCTGGACACAAGTTTACGCAGACATCGCATCGAGTGCAGGATTCAGTATCAAAGATTTGAGGCTTGCCCTCTGTGCCTGCCTCCAAGACTCCCATGGGACAAACGCCAACGCAGATAAGCGTAGAACAAGGAGGACATTTGGCGTAATCAATAAGAATCATCGCTTTGTGTTTCCCCATGATGAATCAACAAT
Source organism: uncultured Candidatus Bathyarchaeia archaeon (assembly GCA_964655035.1). GTDB lineage: Archaea > Thermoproteota > Bathyarchaeia > Bathyarchaeales > Bathycorpusculaceae > SG8-32-3. The sequence goes on from CAZZLA010000158.1 coordinate 1,044, forward strand.
TAAATAAGTCCCTTAATATATCTGTTGCGCGCTGAGTTGATAATCATGAAAATGGGCCTGGTTACGTACGCTCCGGAAAAAGTCAAAGGCTTTGACCTACATGTATACTACGCGAAATGGGCAGACGGCTCAATTTTTCCAGCTGCAAAAAGCATGCAAAACGATATCACCTGTTTCTGCGACGCCAAAGCCATACGAGAAGACCCAAGTATAGTAGCGGTTTCCAAGAATGGTCTTGCGCTGAGAAAAAACAGGAAGATAAACGTGCCCTTCGATTATGTTTGTCCCACCAATCCAGAATATCGGACAAAAGTTTTGGATTACATCAAGGAACTTGACAGCGAGGGTATTCAAGGTGTCACATTGAACCTTTACCATTTTCCCGATGAAGAGTTCTGTGTTTGCCCTCGATGCGTTGAACTTTGGCGGCAAAGCGGGCTGAACTGGACGGAGTGGCGAGCCCAAACCATAACAGATTTCCTAAAAGAAGCAAAAAGCTTGGTCTACGGCACTTTCGCGGTGGAGATGTTTCCTGACCCAGTGCTTGCCAAAGAACGATTCGGAATAGACTTCGAGAGCATAGCGCCGTTGGTGAAATATTTTCATGTGCCGCTGTCTTCGAGGGATTACTTTACGAATTACTGGGTTGACCTGCTAACCAGAGATTTCCTCAAAGTTTTGAAGAAGCCTGTAGTGGTAGAGCTGAGCGCGGAGATGTTGACTGCCGAGAAGGCCGATGCGTTGCTGAAGACTGTGGCGTATCTAAGCCGGCACGACTTAATGGGTGTTCTGCTGCTGGTGCATGACTCGGAGAACGCGCGGAAAGTCTGCAGGTTTGCAGTGAATAATGGGGCGTTTCGCGAGTGGCTCAGGAAATTCGAGTTCACTGAGCTGACGCGGATAGTTGATGAGTGGGCGAAGCTCTATTGAGACTCTAATGTGATTTTTGACTTCGCTTCCTCAATAAAATGTTAAGCATGGGAACCTGGCGCCTTTTTTATTCATATTATATCAGTCACGGGGTCTTGTTTGCGGCGGAAAAGTTGATATGGACTTGATGCTGTACTCTATGGTGTCATGGTCGCGGTTGGTGTATTGTTGATTTTGAATGTGGCGCGTGGCTGGCAAGGGGGGGTTGTCGTCTTAGATTACTGCTATGTTGTTTATGCTGGAAAAGCTTTTTTGGTTGTTCAGGGCGATTCGGCTCACAAGATTGTTAGGAGGGACTTTGAGAATTGCGAATCTTAATTTTGGCTCCTCATTATCCTAGCGAAAACAACAGTGTGTTTTCGTTTGTTCACTCAAGAGCTAAGATTTACGTTAAAAAACACGATAACGTACAAGTGTTTGTGCCTAGCTCCAACATTCTACATAGGCTTTTCGAAGGAATAACGATTACCTACGGAAACGTTAAGTTTTTTCGTCTTGTTTTGCGTGATTTTGCTCCTGATGTTATAGCTTTGCATGCGCCTCATTATTTGGAGTTTCGTTCTTTTTTAAAGTGTTCAGGCGATATTCCGTTTGTAATTTGGTTGCACGGCTCCGAATCTTTATTTTATTATTACTATAAACCCCCTTGGAACTTGAAAAGCAAACTAATCATTCCCCACGACTTGGTTAAGTTTGGGTTGCTTCGTTACCTTTTTGGTCGCGCATCAGCCGTTGTTTATGTTTCTTACTGGCTGCGAACACAAGTTGAACACAACATTCTTTATCGCCATTCTAACTCCTTAGTTATTCCAAACCCTGTGGACACCGACCTCTTTTTCTTTCAGAACACACGTTATAGTCGAAGCGGTTTAGCTGTTCGGGGCATGGAATGGAAGTATGGTTTAGACATCGCGGTTTCTGCATATCGCAGTTTACCTGATGCTCAATTGACCATTCTTGGTTCTGGTAGCATGGAGCCATATCTGCGAAGTATAACTAAAGACAATGTTACTTTTATTACATCAAGTTTGCAACATGATTTAATGCCCAAGTTCTATGGCAAATTTGGTTATTTTGTTGCTCCCAGCAGGTTGGAAGCTCAAGGCCTGTCTATGTGTGAAGCCATGTCTTGCGGATTGCCTGTTGTAGCGTCTAAGGCTGGAGGCATTCCTGAATTTGTTAAAGATGGCGTTAACGGTTTCTTAGTGCCTTCGCTTAAACCTAAACTGTTTGCTGAGGCAATTATACATCTCTTAAGCGATAAGCAGCAATACAATATGTTAGCGTTGGGCGCTAGGCGTTTTGCAGTGAACTTTTTGTCTCATAACAGGATTTATGAATTGGAAAAATCCGTGTTTGAAAGGGTTGTAAAAAAATAAGTTTGTTGCTTTTTTTAGTATTTTGGGATCTTTGCATTTAGCTTGAAATACTACCTAAGCTGAATGTCTATGTTTGGAGAATACCACTTTTCCGCCTGCAATGGTCAATTCTACTGAAACACTCTCGATTTCGGATGGCGGAACAGAACGCGGGTCACCAGAAAGAACCGCAAGGTCAGCTAG
>CAZZLA010000159.1:0-3514 GCA_964655035.1 uncultured Candidatus Bathyarchaeia archaeon
CGGAAGTCAATCCCCGAAAGTGATTTCTCATGAATACGGGGAATTTATGACGGGTAACGATGAGCCGTTAAGTTGGGATGACGCTCCCATAAAACCGAACAAAAGAGACTATGACACACCAGAGGAAATGCGGGAAGCTGTGGAAGCATGCCGCTATGCTAAACTTCAATGGGAAGAGAAACTTAGAAACAGCTATTATCTTATCAAACTCACGGGAAAGACGTTTGTTTTTCTGGACACTATCAGCTTTGAAACTTTCGAGATGTTCAAGTGTACTCTATCACATGACAAGCCCAGGATAGCGCACAAATACGTAGATGATAAAGGAAAGGTCCACACGACGATTTTAGAGGGTTGGCCTAGCGCGATCTTTTGCAGTACAGATAAAAAATGGATAGAAGAGTTTAGCACAAGAACCTTTACCGTAAGCCCTAGCACAGCAAAAGACAAAATAACCGCGGGTAAGGGAATAACAAGCCAAAAGAAAAGTTACCCGTGGAAGTTTGAAAAGGACACGGAAACTAAGACGCTGCTTAAACTGTTAATTCGGGAAATACGGGACACATTCAAAAAGTACGATCTTAAAGTTGTGTGTCCTTTTCCCGGCATTGAAAAACTGTTCACTTCTAGCGCCACACGGGACATAAGGGATTTTAACCACTTCACAGAGATATTACCCGCTTATGCTATACTTAAGCTATTTCAGCGTCCAATAGCAAGCGTGGACGGTCACAAGTGGTTGGTCGTTTCCATTGAGGATGTGAAAGCTGCTAAAGCCCTGTTTGATGAGATCGCAGAAACCACAAAGACGGGAACAGAGAAGCGAATAATAGATTTTTATGAGGAGTTTGTTCAGCCGAAAGTGGACGGCGTAACCTTGAACGTGTTAGTTGATGAGTACAACGATGAGAACCCTAACGACACCAAAAGCGATTATGCGGTTCGCGGTTGGCTGAAGCGCCTTAACCAAATCGGTTGGGTTAACATTCTGAAAGGACAGCAAGAGGATAAGCGAAAGGACACATTTATCCCGTTGAAACTGAAGCATAGTAAGCCGAAAATAAAAGGTGAAACTAGTGGAAAAAGCGAAAATCATTTAGATTTAGACGCGGAATTGAAAAAGCAGTTTAAAACGTGGTTAGAAACAATTAGTGATGAAGGCATAGTCACAGGCTACGAAATTTTAGTCTTTAAGACTAAGCAACTACAGCCGTTAACCGTGGAAAAGTTTGTAGAAAAAACTATTGGCGTGGACAGAGATAAATTACTAATTATTTCTGAGGCTGAAACAAACTCCAATTCCGAAACAGAGCTTAAAAGTAGTGGAAAAACGGAAAATCAACTACTTTCACTAATTTCCCAAAAAGTTGAGCCAAAATGACTAAGACGCCTCCAAGCTATGTGCCAAAAAGGGTCGATATTTACTGCGAACTCGCTCGGTCTTTAGTCTGTCCTAAGGGTGATTCGTTTAGGCTTTACCGTGCTGGGCTTCGTTATCTGAGTAATCGAAAGACGATTCAAAGATGGCTATGTCGGAACTGTGGGTTCCGCTTCTCTGAGCGCACGCACGAGGCTAAGATAAAGGGCGACGTCCCCACTAAGACCGCGGAACTTCTTAATCCGTGTTCTAATTTGACTAAGAAGATGGTTAGTGATGGGGATTTCATTGTTGAGAAAAGCTCTGATGATTTTTCGTTCCTTGACGGTGAAGACGTAAGAGCGCAAGGTTCTAAACCTCAAATCACTGTTATAGGAAAAGGCTTAAATGATTTTCGTCACTATAATAGGAATGGCAAGTATGCGCCCAAAACAAAGGGGTCGAAAAACTTGTTGAAGACCGCGTTAGAAAACAAAACTATCGCGGGAGAAAAAGGACAACTCGTTGAATACGCATGGAAACTCAAAAAGCGAGGGCTGAAAGAGAAAACCATTGAAATACGAATGTTTCTTCTGAATCAGTTTTTGAAGTTGGGAGCCAACCTTGATAACCCAGACAGCGTTGAAACGATATTAGCCACGGAGAACTTTACGGCTGCCAAAAAATACAGGTTAGTTGCAGCTTACCGCAGTTACTGCCGAGTTTTTAAGATACAATGGGAGCCTGTCAAAACGTATTATGCACCGAAGCAACCTTTTGTTCCTTTGGAGTCAGAACTGGACGCTTTAATTTCCGCTGCTGGAAAAATAACCGCAACATTTCTACAGGTTGCAAAAGAAACAGGCGCAAGGTCAGGAGAAATAGCCAGGCTTCGATGGATAGATATAGACACAGAGAAGAACGCTATAAGCATAAACAACCCGGAAAAGGGTTCTAATTCAAGAACCCTTAAAGTCTCGGCTAAAACGATAGCGATGCTAAAAGCGTTAAACAAGAAATATGAACCGTATATCTTTAACCCGAATCCAGCGAGTCACAGGTCAGTGTTGATAAGTCTTAGAAGACAAGTTGCGAACAGGTTGCAGAATCCACGTTTGAAAAGGATTCACCTGCACAGTTTCCGACACTGGAAGGCAACTATTGAGTTTGCGAAGACTAAAGACGTTCTCTGGGTTATGCACGTACTCGGTCACAAGAATATCAAAAACACGCAAATCTACATGCACCTAGCAGACTTCAAAAGCGAAGAATACTACTCGGCAGTTGCACAAAATATTGATGAAGCAAGAAAACTCATTGAGTCAGGATTCAAATATGTGTGCGACATGGATGGTGCTAAACTATTCAGCAAGCGAAAGTAAAAACTATATTATTTGTTCTAAAGCTGTGCAATTTGGTTAAATAATAGAGTTTTCACCTAAATAACGCACGCTAATTAAAGGCTAAAGGTTTGCAATGCTGATACAGGAAGTCATCTTGGAGAATTTCATGAGTTACGAGTACGCGAGGGTACCCTTTAAACCAGGCGTAAACGTCATCGGCGGACCAAACGGCTCAGGGAAATCCTCGCTTCTTTTAGCCATTTCCGTGGGGTTGGGGCAGTCCTACACGGAACGTTCAAGGAAGCTTAGCGACTTGATACGTTGGGGCAAAGACAGGGCGCGTGTTACTCTGATTTTAGATAACAGCAGGCGAGGCGGCAATCGTCCAGTTCGAAAATACAATAAGGATCAGCTTTTTCTCACGCGGGTTCTGCGCAGGGACGGCAAGTACTGGTTTGAATTGGAAAACCGTGCAGCCACCAAGCAGGATGTTGAACGCGTGTTGGGCAGGTTCGGCGTTGACCCCGACAATATGCTTATTATCATGCATCAGAACATGGTGGAGCAGTTCTCGGTGCTCTCCAACTTGGAAAAGCTGCGGATGGTGGAGGCAGCTGTTGGTTTAGAGCCGTTTCGCGAGAACGTGCTGCAAGCCAGACGTAAGTTAACGCGTATTCTCAGCCAGGAAGAGTCTGTTGGCAAGTTGTTGGAGTCTGCTGAGCAGACGTTGAACTATTGGCGTGAGCAATATGAGAAGTTCCAGGAGAAAAAGCAGTTGCAGATGAAACGGCGTTTTTTGGATCGTGAGTTGGCT
>CAZZLA010000160.1:0-3414 GCA_964655035.1 uncultured Candidatus Bathyarchaeia archaeon
ACGTCTGATTAACCAACATGGCGTCTCTTCCCATGATTACTGGTGCGCCTTTTCGTATCTCCTGCAGCCTGCGAAAAGCCTTTGTCGCCTTCTGAGTAAGCTCAATGGCGGATTTCAACTTCTTCCGGTCTATCTTGTTGCCCGTTAAAGCCTCAATTTGTCTTTTCATAGATTTAATTTCATCATTCCACAAGCGAAGCGACTGCGCAGAATCCTTAATCCGCGGAATAGTCATCGCCCAAACAGGCTTGTAATCGCTTAGGATTTCTCCGAGTTTCGTCACTCCATCACAAGTTAACACGATTATCAAAGCGTCACTCAATTCAAGGTACGGTGATAATCCAATCATTTTTGCGCCAATAGTTGACCGCACAACCGGGCAAACCTCAACCGGCACAACCCTGTCCCCGAGTTTCGCGGTGTCATACCAACCCGAGCTTACACGAATCGGAATAGCATCCGCAGCCAAGACCAACTCTGTGGGAGCAAGCAAGCACATGTAACCGATGATTTTCTTACCGCTATCCTTTGCCTCACGTATCTCCTTTTCACGCGTCCCAAAAAAGTTTGCAATATCGTCAAAATACTTCATCTCCTCAGGCCTGTTTTCTGCTGTCTTCTTCATTCTTTCGATATTTTCCGCCATAATTTTCTCGGAAGCAGTTTTAATCGAGTTTCTCAGCTCATCTATTTCTTTTTGAGAGATTTCAGGCATGTATTTTCTTTCTTCACTTTTGCTGTTCATTCTTTTCTCACTCAAGTGTTGATTGTTCCAACCAGTTTCGAGACTTGAAAACGGTTTTTCCGCCAATGTTCACTTTCAAACATCCGTCGTAAGGGCACATTTCAACGCAGCGCATGCACAGCATGCACATGGAGGTGTCGATTTTGCCGCCCTTCTGCTCGTACACTTCGGTAACCTGCACGGGACAAACACGTTTGCAAATCCCACATTTAGTGCATTTCTCTTCATCTTTGTCTAGGTGAAGCAGAGGAGCCCACTTGAAACCCTTAAACCTGTTTACGACAGCGATAGACGCTCCTGTCGGACAGAACCGGCACCAAACGCGCCTCACAAAGAATGAACCTACGATCGTTAACGCCACGAAAATTAACGCGGCAATTGTGACAAAAATCTCGTTGAAAACCACTTCAGAGTAGAGTATAACTTCTTGAACGTAGGGATAACTGAAGTACACTCCGCTGATTGCCAGCGGACCCTCCCACGGAACAATCAACGGTATGATAGGCCCAATCAGAATTCTCAGGGGCTCAAAAGGACCCGCTAAAAGCAAAGCCAGAAGAACAGATAAGTCCAACGATGATGGAGGATCAAACAGAGCCAACACAAAAGGTATTATCAAAAAGACAAGCAGTAAAACATACCTGAAGTTATGCAGAAACTTGTTGAGTTTGTCCGGGAGAAGTCGGTAGCGCACTTTGACTGCTTTTCGGACTATCGTAATTGCATCCATGTATAATGCGAACGGGCAAAGCCAACCGCAAAAGAATCTTCCCAAAAAAAGAGGCAGGACCAGAATAACGATTAACATAATAAGCTGCCATATAGGGTAGGTGAACAAGTAGAAAACTGCAACCATGGATACCACTTGAATAAGGAACCTGAGGAAGGTTACTTTTGTTGCCAAATTCTTTTTCCATAATAGGATGACCAATATTCCCGCTATAGCCAATCCGGCAAGCACCGTTAGTTTCAGTGCTTCTCCCAAGAGTTCCATGACCATGCTATGATCCCTTCAGAATGTATAGGTAACAAGATGAAGTGCAGAATCCTAACTTATGCAAGAATCCGGTAGGAAATGCTTTAAGATGTGTATTTGAGATTTCAGACGTCAACATCATGTGAATTTCTCACGAAATTTTAGTAAAGCAAATAGTACAAAGAACATTTAAAGCTTACACATCCATCTTAAATTCAATTCTGTAGCAACTTTGCTAACCTATTCTTTCTGATCATGGGCTTACTATCACTCTATTATTGTACTCTGCGAGATAGGCTAAATGTTCGCTATCGTATGGGTAGCTTTCTGTTTCTGGATAGGGAAATCCGCTCATGCCTTGGAAGGGTAAGGGGTCTACTGTGAACTTGAATCCGTAGCCCCAGTTTCCAGGTGGGTCTTTGAACCAGCAGGCTACAAACAAGAAGAAATCTCTTTCCATGCCATCTTGAAGCGGTGGGAGGTCGACGGTTGGAAACTTTAGAGCTACTTGGTCTCCTTGCATCCCGATAACAAACATGTCGTCTGCCTCGTTAAGTAGTTGTGTCACGTCACCGTACCTTGTGAAGCTGCCTGAAGCATTTGATGTTGTACCGCCAAGTCCTATCGGGTGAAGAGTAGCCTCAGGGTTGATTCTTTGAACTGCTATGTTTTCTTGTGGGGTTGTGTCTATTCCGATGTAATCAAAGGTTACGTTGAAGAAATTGGTAATTCTTATTTGATATTCGTTTGCGTCTGTGGGGAAAAGGCCTGCTAAGTCGACGATGAAGCTTCTCGGCACGTAATCTGAAGGCGTTGGCATCTGCCTATCCTGTGGCACCCGGACCCAACTTCCAGTTTCATCCATGACCTCCATATAAGGCGCGGGATAAATCTGCGTACCATCTGGAACCAGTCCGTGGTCAAACGCTGCCTCAAAGCTGTCTATCCACTCGTAATAGTGTTCAGGTGAACCCCAATCAATCATTCCATGGATTACAAGCTTAATTTCTTGTGCATCAGATAGATCGCCTAAGGTTAGCGTTAACTGATTTGATGTGATGTTATTCCATGATGGACTAGCTAATCCATTATTACCTGGTGTGAAGGTTCCATCAAGCTGGGAGATGTAGGGCAAGACGTTTTCGCCTTTTTCGTTTATGGCTGAGATTGGTGTTGCTAGATTGTTTTTGCTTACGGTGTAAATCTCACCGTTGAAAGCCTGATTGACATAATTCACCATAGTCGAATAAACTTCAGTACCAATTGGGTGGTCAACAGCTAACATGTAAGCTGCATCTAAGTAGAAGATTTCATCCCATTGCTGAAAGAGAACCATATCGTAATAGCCATCTCTTGGCGTTAATTTACTTGCGTCTAATTTGATGGTGTCCCATGGGTTGCCTCCGCTAAATACTATATCGCCGTTTTCATCTATGTAGTCCATGTATCCTAACCATCCCGCGTTTGAAACTTCAGTGAAACAGCGAAGGGCAGGACGCGTACCCACTAATTAAGTTATACGTTGCAATTATAATTGAGCGACTTTGATGGTTTATCTTTATTGTGGTACTTGTATCTCCATTGCTCCAATGTGAAAATTCGAATACGGCAGTCTCAGTAGTGTAGGGATCTGGCACTGTGAGCGTGTATTCTCCCACAGCTAAGAGTTCAGTGTATGGCATGTTTAGGCTCA
>CAZZLA010000161.1:0-3401 GCA_964655035.1 uncultured Candidatus Bathyarchaeia archaeon
CGGTAAGGCAATATGGCATAAGGCAGGTACGATTAAACCCACTACTGTATATATAAGGGGGTATAGACAATTTTCACGCGTTATAGCACAACTTCTTGTAGCTAACCTTGCTATAATTGCGGTGCATACCAAAAGGCTTGACAAATCTTAATAACCATTTCTGCGCATCTGTCTATGCGTGATGTGGAATGAAAAAGAAGTTAATGGACATTTTAGCATGCCCAATAGACAAGTATCACCCGCTTGAGCTTCACGTTTTCGAAGAGAAAGAGGAAATAGTTGAAGGTGTGATTGTCTGCCCCAAATGTTTACGATGGTACCCCATACGCGACGAAATCCCTGAAATGCTGCCTGACGAACTGCGCAAAGAAAACGAAGATTTACCGTTCCTCAAAAAATGGAAAGCCAGCATACCCGAAAAGGTAGTTTACGAAGGCAAACCCTTCAGCTTAAAGCGTTAAGGAACCACGTTCTATTTCAGTTTTATCGCCCTGTTTTTCAAAGAAGACCGCAACGCAGCCTCAGCGATTTTCAAGGCTTTCAAACCGTCAACCCCAGTTATCACAGGCTTCTTCTTCTCTAAAATGCAATCCGCGAAGTGTTGAAGCTCAAGTTTCAAGGGTTCCTTCCAAGGAAACCGCGGCTGCAGGTTTTCCTTCGCATTCTCAATCCACAGTTCCTGCGTTATATAATCCAACCTCATTATCGCTTCGCTTCCCGTGACAGTTAGAATTCGCGTCTTGTACGGCGTAATCCAATTCGATTCTATGAAAGCGCTCTTTCCATCCACATAAGTGAGCATTATCTGCGCGTAATCTTCAAACTTCCCATGCCGCATGCTTCCTGTTTTCGCGTAAACCGCAATTGGATCTTCACCCGATATGAATCGCATAACGTCTATATCATGAATCGCAGTGTCCTTGACCACTCCCACATCACCTATCCGTTCAGGCCACTGAGAAACCCGCTTGGCAGTAGCGCATACGAGCGCTCCAAGTTTCTTGTTTTCAACCGCCTCTCGAATATGCTGCAATCCTGGGATGAAACGCATCAAAAAACCCACAGTCAGATGCAAACCGTTCTGTTCAGCAACCGCCAAAAGCTTTTCCGCTTGCCTCGTATGCGTAGCCATAGGTTTCTCAACCAAAACATGCCTTCCAGCCTTTAACGCTTTAAGCGCTTCCTTGGCAAGTTTCGTTGACCACGTACACACGCTTACCGCTTCTATCGCCTCATTCTTCAGCATCCGCGAACTGCTCGTGTAAGCTTTCACGCCGAACTGGTCAGCCACTGCTTTTGCTCTCTCACGGTTCACATCACAAACAGCCACAAGCTCCGTTGAATCAAGTTCCCCATAAACTCTAGCATGATTCTTTCCCCAAAATCCTGTTCCTATTACTGCCGCACCCAGCTTTTTCATTTCTTTTCCACTCCTCTTCCTATGCCACGATACGTAAAGCCTTTGCGTTCAACCTTTTCAGGGTCAATTAACCCTGTTAAGTCAACAATCGCCGCTGGCATTTTCATTACAGCTCGCAGCTTCTTAAGGTTTAAACGCTTAAACCGATCCTGTTTAGTCAAAATAATTATGCCGTCTGTGCCTTCCACGGCATCTTTCAAGCTTCTTTTGAACGTGCGCGCCATATTTGCTATCTCGTTTTTGGGAAGCAAAGGGTCGTAGAGACTTACTTTCGCGCCTTTTTTTTCCAGCATCTTTACAAATATAGTGGTTGTTGCGTTTGGTTCAGCTTCACCCAGCACGGCAACTCTGGCTCTTCTTAAGGTCTTGCCGCAACTTCGCAGCGCATCTTGTGTTAAATTGACCGCGTGCCGCACAGTGTCCTCGTTTATCTTTCTAGCCAACGCAGGAAGCCGAAGCTTGGCGTTCAAGTTCTCTGCGCTTTCAAGCAACAGATACGCTTCATTTCCGTCATCCTCATGTGCTTCAACTGTTGGCGCGAAACTATGTTCACTCGCTTCTACAAGCTTCAATGTTTCAAAGTAGTCTATATCTGCGCTTTCGCAGAAAACAGCCAACTCGTTAGCTAAAGCCAAGTTCGCATCTTTTCGGGCAATTGTGAAAAGCAAAGCGGCTTCTGCAGTTTTAATACCCAAAATGTGTTTCACAACCCTTCTTGTTATGGTGCCCAGAACATTCGCAGCCGACTCCAAGCTGGTTCTATCTACTCCAGCAACCTTTAACTCCTGATTTATAATTGACGCAAACGGTTGGGAACCAGAAAATAGCATAGAATTGTAAACCAGACCAAAGTCTTCTCCAACTCTAAGTCCTGACGTGTTCTCCAAAGTTTCCTTGATTACTCCTTCGGTGAAACCTAAACCTGCTGTGCCACCGTAAATAAACAGTGTACCTCGATTAAGTGCTGCTCCAGCTTGCTTGCAGACGCTTTCCACTTCTGAGTAGTCAGAATGTTTCTGGTCGTCAATTTTCGCGGTGATAGTCATCACAACTATGGCGCTCTGAGAAACAGCGTTTTTTAACTCGTTTGTTACGCTTATTTGCCCTCTTCTCAGAAAGCTCTTCAATTTGGTTTCTATTTCTCGGTCATGGAAAGGAGTTTTTCCTTTTGCCAATTGTTTCACTAATGTTTGATCTGCATCTGTGCAGATGACCTTGAACCCTGCTTCAGCGAAAGCAGTGGCGTAAAGAATGCCTTTTTGGTTACATCCAATAACGCTTACGGCGTATTTTCCGCGTTTCTCGTTCGTATCGATTTCTTCGGGTTTCAAGTGTAGGACAGCAGACATGAACAAGTATTTCTCCCTTTAAACACAAACTCGCTTAGACAGTTAAACAGCTGCGAGGATTTTTTCGAGCGTTATACTGTAGTCCTCTATCAGCTTTAATGCTTTTTCATGGCTTTTTGCTTCCGCATACAACCTGTAAACGGGTTCTGTTCCGCTGGGTCTCACAAGGATGGCGCATTTGTCTTCAAACCAGATTTTCACGCCGTCAATGAGGCTCACGTTTGCATCCTTCAACTGTTCAACCAGTTTCTTAAGCACTTTTTCCTTCTTTTCCTCTGGGCACGCCACTTTGCCTTTTTCAAGGAAATACCGAGGTTGCTCCGCGATAAGCTCTGAAAGCTTTTTACCCGTTTTCGTCATGATGCTTAAAATCAGTGCGGTTGTCATTGCTCCGTCACGAACTGCCTGATGAGGACCGTAAAAAACTCCGCCATTTTCTTCTCCGCCCAGCTTGGCTTTCACCTCTTTCATGGTCTGCGAAACCGTCACGCTTCCCACTTTGGTCCACACAATTTCGCCTTTGAAAGCTTCGGCAACATCCTTGACAAGCGTTGAAGAACTTACAGGAGTAACTATCTTTGCGTTCGGGTTTTCCATCAAGAAGTGTTTTTCAATCAATGCGAAGGTTTTGT
>CAZZLA010000162.1:0-3391 GCA_964655035.1 uncultured Candidatus Bathyarchaeia archaeon
TCGAGCGGTCATGTACGCTCTTTCCATGTCTTCAACGGTTGTGGCGGGAGTAGTCGTCATCTTGTAGTCGGGGTGAAAGCGCAAAAGGTGGAAAGGCGTATCTTGACCTATGTTGTCTTTTATCCACTTCGCCATATCCTTTATCTTATCCATGGAGTCTCCGATTTTCGGAACAACCAAATTCGTGATTTCGATGTGAACTCCGTTACTCTTAAGCTCCTTTAACGCCTCGTAGATTGGCTCCACCCTTGGAACTGCTGAAAAATTCTTGTAGAAGTCTGGGTCTCCGCCGCCTTTGAAGTCCACCGTCGCCGCGTCCAAATAGGGTGCAATGGTTTTCACGGCTTCCGGGGTCATATACCCGTTAGTGACGAAAGTGTTGAAGAGCCCCGCCTCATGGGCGATTTTCACGGTGTCATAAGCGTACTCCATGTAAATCGTCGGCTCAGTGTACGTGTAGCTTATCCCTTGGCAGTTCCTGTTTCCAGCTGCTTTCACGACTTCCGCAGGCGCAAAATACTTTCCCGCTACCTCTGTATCTTGGCTCACCATCCAGTTATCGCAGAATTTGCAGCGGAAGTTGCAGCCCGCCGCCGCGATAGACATAACCAGTGCCCCAGGATGGAAATGAGAAAGAGGCTTCTTGCCTATCGGGTCAACAGCCGCAGAAACCGCCTTCCCATAATTCAGCGAGAAAAGAGTCCCGCCTTCGTTTTTCCTAACCAAACAAAAACCTGTTGCGCCGTCACTTATGAGACATCGACGGGCGCATAGGCAGCATTTCACTTTCTTATCTTTCTGCCTCTCGTAGAGCATAGCTTCATGCAGCGACATTCAACCTTCACCTTTTCCTGCTAAAACGTTTCTGGCGTGAACTTCACATTAAGAATAAAGGGGGTTTATTTCTTAAAAACTACTAGCTAACACTCAAACTCATGGTGGAAACAGGTGTATTCGCCTGTGTGGCATGCGGGTCCTTTCTGCGCCACCACGTACAACAACGTGTCATAATCACAGTCCGCCACGACACGCTTAATTTTCTGCGTGTGCCCCGAAGTCTCGCCTTTCATCCACAGCTTTTTCCGCGAACGACTCCAGTAATGCGCGTAACCCGTGCTCAACGTCTTCTCCAACGCTTCCTCGTTAGCATAAGCCACCATAAGCACCTCCTTAGACCCAGCGTCCTGCACAACCACCGGAATGAGGCCGTTGCCCTTCTTGAAATCCAGCTTCTTCAGCAAATCTTCTTCTGTCAAGGCCTAACAATCACCCCCTGCCCACGCAAAAACTCCTTGATAACTGGAACCGGGTACCTATTATAATGGAAAACCGAAGCCGCCAACGCCGCATCCGCTTTTCCTTCCGTGAAAACTTCAACAAAATGATCCGGCTTCCCTGCACCGCCGCTCGCTATGACAGGAACATTCACTTTTTCGGAAATGGTACGCGTTAACTCAATGTCATATCCATCTTCCGTGCCGTCCTTGTCCATCGAAGTCACCAAGAACTCGCCTGCCCCAAGCTCCGCAGCCCGCACCGCCCAGCTTATCGCGTCTAATCCCGTGGGCTTCCTTCCGCCGTAAGTGTAAACCTCAAACCAGACGGGCCCATCGCGGGTTTCCGCCGTTATCTTGCCCTCCGTCTTCTTACGCCTTCTTTTCGCGTCTATAGCCACCACCACACATTGCTGCCCGAACACGTCCGCAAGTCGCGTTATCACCTCTGGGTTCTCCACCGCCGCCGTGTTCACCGAAACCTTATCTGCGCCGCTGCACAGCACAAGACGGGCGTCAGACACGTTGCGGATTCCCCCGCCCACCGTAAACGGAATGCTAATCGCTCTGGCTACGCCCTCAACCACGCCCCGCAGTATGTCCCGGTTATCCGAAGAGGCGGTTATGTCGAGAAAAACCAGTTCATCCGCGCCCTCATCCGAATAACGCTTTGCCAACTCAACGGGGTCGCCCGCCTTTTTTAGGTTCAGGAAGTTGATTCCTTTGACGACCGTGCCGCATGTCACGTCCAAGCAGGGCAGTATACGCTTCGCTAACGGCATCCCTATCTTTCTCCTATCGTTTCTAACGCTTCTTTCAAAGTGAACCTTCCCTCATACAAGGCTTTGCCGATCACCGCGCCCGCCGCGCCAACACGGTTCAGCGCCTGCAAATCTTTCAAGCCACCTATGCCTCCAGCCGCGATAATCGCTACGCCCGAATATTGGCATGCTTCCTTGAGCGTTTCAAGGTCGGGACCTGAAAGCGTGCCATCCCTAGTTATCGAAGTCACCAGAAACGTCGTAACGCCGAGCGCCGCAAACTTTTCCAGCGCCTCTTTCATACCCATTCCAGCTTCGGTCTTCCAACCTGCAACCATTATCTTGCCATCCTTATTATCCAAAGCCACAATCACCGACCCAGTCCCGAACTCCTGTTGAATCTGGGTTATAGCTTTCGGGTCGCTGAACGCCAAAGCACCGAGAATAACTTGGCTGACTCCCGTCTTGAGCAGTTTTTCCGCAACTTTGACCTCTCGGATTCCGCCACCAACCTGAATGGGTAAGTCCATGTTTTCAACGATTTCCGCGATGACCAACAGGTTATTTCCCATGCCTAACGCCGCGTCCAAATCGATTATGTGAATTTTTCCTGCACCTTCTGCCTTCCATTTCTTCGCGGTTTCCACTGGTCCCCCAAACTGGTCGTAAACCTTGGCAGTTTTCGGGTAGCCATGTGTCAGTCTGACGATTTTGCCGTTCATCAGGTCAATCGCTGGAATCAACTGCAAAAACAGTCACCTTCTAACTATCTTAGCGAAGTTTTTCAGGATTTTCAATCCGATGTCGCCTGATTTTTCGGGGTGAAACTGCGTGCCGAATACGTTTTTGTTGGCTATGGCTGAAGTGAACGTGGTGCCGTACTCTGTTTCCGTAGCCACTATCTCTTTATCGGCGGGCACTGGATATAGCGAGTGCACGAAGTACACGTACGACCCGTCAGCAACGCCCTCGAAGAGCCCAGTAGGCTTCACCATGCGAAGCGTGTTCCATCCCATGTGCGGCACCTTGACCGAGCCTTTCAACCACACGTTTTTGCCCTCGAAAAGCGCCAAGCCCTCTCCGGGTCCTTCTTCGCTTTCTGGGAAGAACAACTGCAAGCCAAGGCAAATCCCGATTAGGGGCGTGCCGCTTTCCACCGCATCCAGCAGCGTTTGCTTTCCTGCGTCGAGTTTGATGGCGGCAGCAGAAAAGTTTCCAACCCCAGGCAACGCGATGGCGTCGGCGCTGCTTAATTGCAGCGGTGAAACGGTTATTTTCGCGTCTAATCCGACTTTTTCCAGGGCGGTTTTCAGGCTGAGAAGGTTGCCTACCCCATAGTCGAATATCACTGCTTCA
>CAZZLA010000163.1:0-3370 GCA_964655035.1 uncultured Candidatus Bathyarchaeia archaeon
AATTGAAGCGCATGGAGGCAAAATCGCCGTGGAAAGTGAGTTAGGCAAAGGATCAATTTTCACAGTGACTTTGCCGGTTGAGCCGAAAATAGAGGATGGAGGTGAAGTGACTTGGATAAAAATGCCAGAATCCTTGTTGTCGATGACGATGAAAACATAAGAGAATCATTTAAAGAAATACTGACCTACGAGGGTTACGCTATTGATGTGGCAGCAGATGCAGCTGAAGCTATTAAAAAAACGGAAACCAGTGCATACAACGTTGCCTTAATTGATATTCGTTTGCCTGATATGGAAGGAATTGAACTTCTAACTCGAATGAAGGACACGGTTCCTAAAACACGCAAAATTATAGTGACGGGTTGCCCGTCATTGCAGAACGCTATCATGGCTGTGAACAAAAACGCAGACGCTTACTTAGTCAAACCCGTGGATATCAAAAAGCTTTTGGCAACTGTACAGGAGCAGCTTCAAATTCAGGAAAACGAAAAGAGATACAGTGAGCAAAGAGTTGTAGATTTCATAGAGACAAGAATAAGAGAACGTGTCGAAAAATCTGCAGAATAAACAAATTTCCCATTTTTGGCAGTTAAATTTCTTTTTTTATCAACTTTTTTTCTGGGAAAATCTTCGAATGATTTACCGTGCCTATCTTTCAACCAAGACTTCTAGCGGAAAGCTTTAATCAATCAGATAGAAAGCTTTTGGAGACGCTGTCACCCAGAATCGTTGGCTCAATCGATTTGTCCCTTATCGGAGCCCCTCTCTAAGCAGAGAAGAGCGGATGACAGCGTCTTCAGCGTCGCTCCTTTTTTTAAGCCGATGAAGGCTTAAAACGGATGGAAGCTTTCTCTTTTATTTAATTTAAGTTTTGAGAAGTTTAAATTGTGAGTTTCACTTAATCTCGGTTTGAACACTTCAAAGATTTGTAGAAAAGCATTACGCGCGCTCTTATTGTTGCTTCTTCCGTCCCTTGCTTTTAACAATACATAATAAACTGTGGGATTGTTCCATGCGCGCGCTAGATTGCAAGGATAGTACAGTGTACACTCGCCAAGATCTCCGTCAACAATTCGGTGTTTCTTTAAGGTTATGGGGTTTCATTACCAATTGTCATTATGGCGAAATCCAATTTCTTCACAGGTTTGTTAGCCTTCAAACCATCTACTAGATTCTTAAGACGTTTGGAAGATCCCTTCACCACTATGACTTCCAAACAGTTTTCTTCTGTTAAATGTGAGTGAAGGTACGCGGTGATCATATCACTGAACTCATGCTGTAACTGAAACAGCTCTTCATTCTTTTCGGTCTTTCCATAAAGAACAGTGATGGTCGCAGCAGCGATTAGTAAAAAATATCTGCTATTTATTTTAAGCTGCATTTCAGTGAACAGTTCCACCTTTTGGTTTAAGTCAACATCTCAGCTTATTTTCTTGTTCTTTATGAAGGCTCTAAAATTATTAATCTTCCGCTATTCTTTCCCGCGTATCATTTTCTCCTTTTTTACCGACTCATTTCTTCACTGCACATGAGGCACTTCGCTGGTAACTCGTTTGTAATTTTTGTCAACTCAATTCGGCACATCATGCATGGGTAGATGTTGCATTTGGGCGGAGCAAATGAGCAATCTCTGATTGGTTAGCGTGCTAGGCAGTATCTGCGAGAAGTCACTTTTCCAGTTTTTATTCGTCAACAGCGTAAATATGGGAATGTGGTATTTGCGTGTAATTCTTGTTTTTCTGGTTTTTGGCGTGTGAATGGGCTAGATACGGAACTACACTTCTTTATTTGTTGTTTTTTTGCTGTTTTTTGTTTTCGGATTTTATTTTGTTTTGTTAATTATAGCTGCGTTGTTCATGGTGGTTGCTCTGAATTTGTTTGGCTGTTGGTTTTGTATTGTTGTGTAGATGCTTGTGTAGGGTTTGTTTTTATGTGAGTTGATTATTTTGGATTCGTAAATCTTTTATGCTGTCGACCATAAATGTTGTATTCTCGAAATGTGAGAAAGGATTCTTGAGAGTTGAGAAGAGCTAAACCTGATAGTATGGTTGAAAGTGTGGTACATGATGCCGATTCTGGCTTTCTTGGGAAAGCGCAGCTGTTGAAACTGAGGTTGAAGGCCATGCGCGCTGGCGTGTGGTTCAGAGCTTTGCCGAGGATTGACCGAGTGCTTGTTGATTTAACGATTAGGGTGGCTGGCAACGTGCGCAGCTTCATCTTGGCTGAGAATTTGCTTAGCGTGGTGAGAAAGCTGGAGGGCGTCATGGAGAGCAGGTTTTTGCGTGCCGTCAGAGAGGTTGGGTTTCCTGTTGCTCGTAGGCTGGGTTCGATTGCTCAGAAGTGGGGTAACCATGCCGCGAAAGATTGGGAGTCCGATAAGGGTTTCGCGAGGTTTTGGGCGGCCATGTCTCTAAACGAACATAAGCTTTTCAGCGGATGATTTGAAACGCTAAAGATTATCGCGTTTTCGACACGTGGTTTCAGACGCTTGCGGTTTTCGCTGTTTTCGAGTGTTGACGCTTTTTTGTTGAAAGGGCGGCTTGAAATGCGCTGAGCATAGTTTTCTTGATTTTCACTCTGATGCTGTTGACGTTTTTTGCGTTCACGGTCTACAACGTTCCGATAGTTGTCACGGGTTTCTTGCGTCTTTGGCGGAACCGTAGAAGAGGGGCTAGGCATGTTGAGGTTGCTGAGCGTGAGCTTCCGAGGGTTTCGATTGTTGTTCCGGTGAAGAATGAGGAGAAGGTTGTGGCGCGCTTGTTGAATGCGTTGGCGCGTTTGGATTATCCTTCTGATAAGAAGGAGGTTATCGTGGTGAATGATGCGTCAACCGACCGGACCGGTGAGATATGTCTTGATTTTTGCATCGCGCATCCTGGGTTCAGAGTGGTGGAGAGGGGGGCGTCTACGACTAAGGCTGGTGCGCTTAATTTTGGTGTTCAGTACGCCCGGGGTGAGATTGTGGCGACTTTCGATGGTGATAGCGTTCCGGAGCCTGATGCGTTGTTGAAGGCTGTCAGGTATTTTGCGGATCCGGATGTGGCTGGGGTGCAGGGGCGGATTTGTTCTATTAATGCGGGGCAGAATATGTTGACGCGTTTTATCTCTTATGAGTGTGCGGTGCAGTATGAGCTTTACTTGGGTGGTAAGGACGCTTTGGATTTGTATGTGGGTTTGGCTGGGACGTGTCAGTTTATCAGGAAGGAGGCTTTGGATGCGGTTGGCGGGTGGAATGAGGATAGTTTAGGTGAGGATTCGGAGCTTTCGGTGAAGTTGATTGAGAGGGGCAACGTTATCCGTTATGCTTCTGAGGTGCGCACTTTTGAGGAGAGTCCGTTCAACGTCAAGAGTTTGTTGGCTCAGAGGTCGC
>CAZZLA010000164.1:0-3365 GCA_964655035.1 uncultured Candidatus Bathyarchaeia archaeon
ATTTATAGTGAGAGAGTAAATTTAAATATGGGTTTTTAGCAAGGTACCCTCGTTATGTTTGGGCGTTCATAACAAAGTGAATTAGAACTTATCCTCTCCCAAAAAAACGCTCCTTTAGCCTCGCCTTGCGCGCTTTGATTTTTTCAAGGCGCGTTCTTGAAGTTTAGTTATGGCGAAGTATAGCTTAAATAACGCTATGTTATATCTATCTAACATGAAGTTAAATATTTCCAACATAAAGTTAGAAATAAATAATGGAGTGTAAAAGTTGAACAAACACACCAAACCCCTGCAACGCACCCTATTCACTTTAGGCGTCACCCTGTGCTTAGCAGGCGCCCTCTTAATGGTGCACGGCAGCATTTTCGGCGACAGAACCATCGGCATCGCCATAGTCACCGGCATAATCGGAATTGGTTTGATAAGCAAATCCCACAAGGTACGACAGCCAAAAGACTTCAGCAACACAAAAAGCAAAAGCGCCGACATCAATGTTGAAGGGAGGTGATGGCATGGCTGACGTAATCTGGCCAATTACAAGCGTTGGAATAGCCGTCTTAATCGTGCTGATTGGCGTTGTGGTAGTGTGGAGAATACGCAAAGACCGAAAAGCCGGGGTCCCATCAAAGGACGAACGCACCCAACGCATAACCGGAAAAGCTGCAACCTACGCCCTGCTTATAGGCTCATACTTCACCATAGCGCTCATGTTCACTCTCATCCTTGGAAGAGAACTCTACAACCTGCAGAACGTTGACGCAGGCTACCTGCTCATAGCCGTAGTCTTAGTCTCCGATGTGTCATTCCTCACACTGCGCTGGGTCTTCGGCAAAAAAGGCGACTAACCATGCAGTTCAAAACAAGAATCAAAGAACTAAGAGCCAGATACGACATGACACAAGACGACCTTGCGAGACAAGTAGGCGTGAGAAGAGAAACCATACTCTACCTGGAAAAAGGCAAATACAACCCCTCACTCATG
This sequence comes from uncultured Candidatus Bathyarchaeia archaeon, assembly GCA_964655035.1. Taxonomy (GTDB): domain Archaea; phylum Thermoproteota; class Bathyarchaeia; order Bathyarchaeales; family Bathycorpusculaceae; genus SG8-32-3. The sequence continues at coordinate 983 of CAZZLA010000164.1, forward strand.
CTGTCGCACCAAATAGCCAAAGCGTTGAAAACTACCGTAGATGACCTATTCATTTTCGACGATAAATAATCCTCGCGTTCCACGCGCCTTTTCCCGTCACTCTCAGCGCCATTTCTTCAAGAATGCCTTCGCTTTCTTCCGTGTTTTCGGGCTCTCACAGTTCAGTTGCGTCTTAACAAACTCGATTATCCTCTGCTGGTCCTCGCTCTTCTCGAAGTAGGCGTCAAACGCTTCTATGGCGCTGGCTTTGACAAGGTCCTTGTGCCTCTGCACAAGAGTGTCTACGTCCAGCAGCCTATTCGTTATCTCCGCCTGAAGATGAGGCTTTGCCAAAGCGATTTTTCCCGAGTTAAGCGCCACATGCGCAGGCGGAATGACGCTTTTGTCGCCCAACAGCCCATAATAAGCGTCAAAGATTTTTTCAAACTTGTTTTGCGGGTCAGCTTTTGTCAGGTTTGCAATTATGTAAATGGCGATGTATTTTTGGTGCGTATTTTCGCTGTACATCAGGTCGGCGAAGAAATCCCACTTGACGTAGAGCCTTTCAGGATGCTTCTCGCTTAGGGCGTTTAGCGCCTTGAAACTGCCGTACCTAACAGCGTCTTTTTTGGATAGAATTCCATCCAGCAGTTCTTTGAGTACGTTTTCATCCTTTAACGCCAATTCGGCAAGCGCTTCGGGCGTGGCATTTTCAGTCTCTATGGAGCTCAGCCAAATCACCTTTTGGGAGGTTTCCTTTGCAGAAGGTACTGTCCACCCAAGTTTTTATTGCGTCTCGGACAACCCTAACGTCCTCCATTATTTCCTCTTCTGTTCCCGTGAATGCTGAGGGGTCAGGAAAACTCTTGTCGATTTCTATTTCTCCGGGAAAGAACGGGCAGTTTTCGCGTGCCGAGGTGCAGACCGTGACCACGTAGTTGAAAGTTTTTCCTTGAAATTCCATAATACTCTTAGACCTATGCATTGAAAGGTCAATGCCGACCTCCGACATTGCCTTAACAACGTAAGGGTTGAGCCCCGTGGGCGTGACGCCAGCGCTTTTGGCTTTGTACTTGTCTCCGCAAAGCGCGTTTAAGAAGGCCTCTGCCATCTGGGAACGCGCAGAATTATGCGTGCAAATAAACAACACGGTTTTAATGCTTGGCACCCTGCCTTTCTATGTCAAGTCCCAATTTAGCTCTTACCCCTGTAAACCATTTATCGCATCTTTTTGTGGAGACTTGCTTCAGTTTTCACTGAAGACTTCTTGAATTTTGAGCTTTTTCCATGCGGAAAGCATATGAAGCCGATACATCAATCATCAAAGGCAAAATGACCCTGCAGTCCAAGCCCCACAGTGCAAGCACCACAGCCAATTGGCTACTTAACCATATCAAACGCCGCACTAGCTCAGCTGCCGGAGAAAGCCAGATTGTCACCCGAGCGTCACAAAGAAGCCTCTGCATCTTATGCAAGGGTTCCCGTTTTCTCTGTGGAAAAACTCGTTGCCCAATAATGGTTAAAGTCAACTATTTCTTGAAAAGCATGCCTTTAATGTCAACCGAGGACATTTCAGGCGTTTCGCCGCCCAGCGTGTTCATCGGAAGAATCGGCTACCCAAACGTCTACGTCGGACCTCTCGTCCCGCCTGTCCACGAAGACACCAGCCTCTACGACCTGCCCGAGCAGTGGTTCGGAAGGTCAATTGACGAAATCGTGGGTTTCCGCTCTCTGCTTATCCGCGGCAAACACCGCGTCCACGTACAAAAGTTCAATGAGGCAGGCAAAATAATAGAGCAGACCCGCGAGCTAGCCCTCGCAGAAAACAGCGTGGACACCGAACTGAACCTTACAAAAAAGCCCAGAGGCTCAATATTCATGGACGACTCAGTCCAGCCCTTCGGACCTTCCGCGCCCATAAGAGACTTGCATGTGGGCAACGCGCGATATGAACACAGAATCGAGAAAGCCTACTACGACACCGATTTACGCGCTACCCAAGCGGTTCTAGAGCTTTACGACCGAGGCGTCATGGTCACGAAGATACAGAAAGCCTTCAGCGTAGGCGCCTTCGGCATAGAAAAGAACAGACGTTTGGTTCCAACCCGCTGGAGTATAACCGCAGTGGACGACATAGTCTCCAAAAACTTGGCTGAGACAGTGAAAACGTTCCCTGAGATAAACGAGTACCGCGTCTACGAGTCGGTTTACTTGGATAACATTTTCGAGATTTTGATGATCCCCGCCCAGTGGAGCTACGAGTCCATGGAGGCATGGTACCCGGGCACGGTTTGGAATCCGCACGGTAGAAACACCGCCATTTTCTCGGACTACGAAGGCAACAATGGGAGGACAACTTACGCGGAGATAGGCGGCTGCTACTACTCGGCGCGGTTGGCGGTTT
>CAZZLA010000165.1:0-3364 GCA_964655035.1 uncultured Candidatus Bathyarchaeia archaeon
GGCAAGTTCTTGTTCTGGAAGAGCAAACTGAGGAAACCCCAAGTCTAGCCGAGTTGGTAAAGGTTCTGGAGGAACTTGAGAAAGAAGGAAAACTCGGCGAAATACAAGTTTGCCCGAAGTGCAAGAGTCCACGGGTGCACAGAGTGAAAACGATGCAGGGAGACCTGTGGAGTCATCTGGGATGGACTCCGCCGAAATTTGAGTGCGAAGAGTGCGGGTGGAGGGTGCATCTTGTTTTGAAGGCAACCAACAAGCGGTTAAGCGTCAAGGATGTGGAGATAATTGCAGAAGCGTCAGAATCCAGTGATCAGTCATAAAAGTTGAATTCGCCGAGCAATCACTTTACCGAGTAATTGCCTTACGATAAAACCGACGTAAACGATTGCTAATTTTCGTCTACAATTCTTACAGAATGCAGGTTTTTACTGTTTGATGGCTCATGTTTGACCCGAAAAAGAAGGGGAAGATTGTTTGTCTTTTGCTTTGGGCTTATCGTTTTCGCAGCATGAGCATGAGCACTATTCCGACTACTATGATCGCGATTATTGCGCCGGCTCCTATACCTAACACGTAAGTGTCGGTCATTGCTGGTGGCGGGGGCGTCGGTGTTGGCGTGGCTTGTGGTGCTTCTGCTACTCCCATGTAAGTTGTTGCAGATGAGCTTCCGTATGATGCTGAGCCGTTGAACCTAGCGATTATCTGGTACTTTCCTGGAACTTCCGGAGTAAACATGTAGCCGAAGTTGCCGTTTGAATCGCTTGTGGTGTTGCCTATTTCGCGCGCGCTAATATGATTGGATGGCATATAACATTTTACGAAAATATGAAATTGGATTTCAAAAATTCAGGGTGTAGATGCCTAAACAGTCAATCCTCAACAAAAATCTTGTCCTCTTGAATAACAAATGCCCAATTTTAGCAAATCAGTTTACGGACAGAAGTCGTACTCAAAACACGATCCTACTTTGTTTTCAACCTATTCAAAAGGGAGGGGGTAGTCTTTCCGAACACACCAGCACCGGCTAGGTTTATGATTAAAACGTGGTTGATTAGGGTAAAAGCATATATTTTGTTGTTTGTCTTTTACCTGTTTAAATTCAAGGCGAAAATATGAACTTAACTGAGAAAATTGAGAAGCTCAAGAAAGAGAAGAAAGCGGTGATTCTTGCTCATAACTATCAGCGTCCTGAAATCCAGGATGTTGCGGATTATGTGGGTGACAGCATTGAGCTAAGCCGCAAAGCCATGTTGGAGCAGGAAGCGGAAATCCTCGTTTTCGCAGCTGTTGATTTCATGGCGGAATCCGCCGCAATTCTGAACCCTGCGAAGAAAGTGTTGCTGCCTTGTTTGGGCGCGCGTTGCCCGATGGCGCAGATGCTCACGGCGGATGAGATTAAACGTGCCAAAGTGCATTATCCACATGCGCCTGTGGTGCTTTATGTGAACACGCTTGCGTCGTCTAAGGCTTACTGCGACGTCTGCTGCACCAGCGCTAACGCGGTGGAAGTGATTAATTCGCTTGACGCGGATACGGTGCTTTTTGGTCCAGACCGCAACTTGGCGGATTACGTGACTGAAAAAACCGGGAAAACTTTGATTCCGATTCCTGAGTGGGGATTCTGTCCCACACATGTTCTTTTCCAGCCTGAAGACGTGACCATACTGAAGCATCAGTATCCAGACGCGGTTGTCATGGTTCATCCGGAATGCAGCACAGACATGCGCAAAGTAGCTGATTTTGTGGGCAGCACCTCAAAGATGTGCCGTTACGCGCGGGAAACTCCGGCGAAAACGGTTATGGTGGGCACTGAGGAAGGACTTTTGCATCGCTTGCGCAAGGAGAACCCTAAGAAACGGTTTGTTATCGCGTATAAAGATGCGGTTTGCCCCAACATGAAGTTGACTACGCTTGATAGGCTTTACACGTCGCTGAAAGAAGAAAAGCATGTGGTTAAGGTTCCGGAGGCTGTGGCTGAAAAAGCACGCGCTGCTTTGGAACGGATGTTTCAGGTGAAGTAAGCGCTACACGGAAACTATCATGGGTTTGAGGATTTTTACGCCTCGTTTTGTGGCTAGTTCGTCGCTTAGATGTCGAATTTCGGATGCTTTGCCTTTCACTGCTATGGCTTCTAGGCAGTCTCGTTCGCCTAGGTGGATGTGCATGGTGGATGAGATGAGTTCGGAGTGGTGGTGTTGTGTTTCGGTTAGGTCGCTTTCGAGTCCTCTTACTTCGTGGTCGTAAACCATCAGCAACACGCCGGTTTGGTCGGCTTTTTCTTCTTTGAGCCATTTTCTTTCGGAGACGAATAGTCTTACGGCGTCTTGTATGGCTTTGCTGCGGCTGTCGTAGCCCATGTTGTGGGTGATTTCGTCGAATTCTTTGAGGAGTTCAGGTGGGAATGTTACGCCTATTCGGGTGATTTTTGTCATGGGGTTCACATGGTTTATTGTTGGTTGTTTGACCTAAAAGCTTTTATATAAAGGGTAACACTAAATTGCTAAAACGTGTTACTGAGGCTGATTGAATGCACATCCCAGACGGACTAATCGCCACAAACGAACCCTCAAGCGTGGCAATTGCCATACTCATGTGGATAGTCTCCATAGCGTTTCTATCGTGGTCATGGAAAAAAGCCAAAACCACCTACAGCCGCAACATAACCGCGTTGCTGGCGATTTCCAGCGCCTTCGTCTTCGCGGCGCAGATGATCAATTTTCCCGTGGCGTTCGGCACAAGTGGGCATCTGGTTGGCGGCACTTTCCTGGCGGTGTTGCTGGGACCGTATGCGGCTATGCTTAGCATGACTATTGTCCTGTTGATGCAGGCGTTCTTTTTTGCAGACGGTGGCATACTCGCGTTTGGCATGAACGCGTTTAACATGGCGGTTATCGGCGGGTTAAGCTTCTTCCTGATCAAGCTGTTCACGAGAGGTCAGGCTGGCAGCAGACGTTTCATCCCAAGCGTTTTCGCTGCTTCGTGGATTTCAGTGATGGTTGGCGCTTTGGTTGCGGCTTTAGAGGTTAGTCCTGCTTTCGCTGGCGGCGTTATGGTTACGGTGCCTTCGATGCTGTTTTACCACGCCATAATCGGGTTAGGCGAAGGCGCAATAACCGCGGTGCTTATCTCGTCGATTCAGCGAATGCAGCCTACGATAATGGGCGGTTTATCGCTTCTGAAGGAGAAGACACGACTATGAACAAACACTTCGCGGTAGTAGCGGCTATTCTAGTTTTTCTAGCGGTTATCATTCCCCTTGCTTCAAGCAGCCCTGACGGACTTGAGCGAGTGGTTGAAAACTTCGGGGTAGCAGAGCAAGCACCCATATGGAATGGCATAATGTCTGACTACGCAATCGCGGCAATCG
>CAZZLA010000166.1:0-3357 GCA_964655035.1 uncultured Candidatus Bathyarchaeia archaeon
CACACCGAAGCAGGCTCCGAACCCTTAACGCCCAGCATGATCAGAGAAAGATTGGAGCGCATTTCAGACGAGGACTTGGTGATTTTAGGTTTTAACCCGACGGTGGCAAGGCCTGAATGGATGGTCTTGCAGGTTTTGCCTGTGCCTCCGGTTTACGTTCGTCCCTCCATAACATTGGAGTCGGGAATTCGCTCTGAAGACGACTTGACGCATAAGCTTGTGGACATCATCCGCATCAACCAGAGGCTTAAGGAGAACATGGAGGCTGGAGCGCCTACGCTTATCATTCAAGACTTGTCTGAGCTTCTGCAGTATCACGTTACAACGTACTTCAATAATGAAGCCTCTGGAATACCGCCGGCAAGACACCGCTCAGGAAGAGCGTTGAAAACGCTGTCGCAGAGGTTGAAAGGCAAAGAAGGCCGTTTCAGAAGCAACCTTTCAGGAAAAAGAGTTGACTTCTCAGCGCGCACAGTAATTTCTCCAGACCCGAACCTTGACATAAACGAGGTCGGCGTTCCGAAAGACGTTGCTATGCGGTTGTCTGTCCCTGAAAAAGTCACTGAGTGGAACATTGATGAACTGAAGCAGCTGGTTATCAACGGGCCTGAACAGTATCCGGGCGCACTTTACATTATCCGTCCAGATGGAAAACGCATAAGGCTTGAGTTCGTGGTTGACAGGGAGAAAATCGCTGAAGCCATAGAGCTTGGCTTCATTGTTGAGCGGCATCTCAAAAACGGTGACATAGCGATATTTAACCGGCAACCGTCACTTCACCGCATGTCAATTATGGCGCATTACGTTCGCGTTTTGCCCTACAAGAACTTCCGTTTACACCTTTGCGTTTGTCCCCCTTACAACGCGGATTTTGACGGCGATGAAATGAACCTGCACGTGCCCCAGAGCGAGGAAGCGCGGACAGAAGCCCAGCTGCTCATGCAGGTGCAGGACCAGATACTTTCGCCTAGGTTCGGTGGTCCCATCATCGGCGCTATACGCGACTTCATCACGGGCGCATACTATTTCACCAGAAGAGCAAACCTGATGCCTAAAGACGAGGTTGCCCGGCTGCTTACGTCAACTGGGTACGTTGGGCAACTTCCTGAACCTGCAGTTAAAGAGCCTCAGCCCTTGTGGTCGGGCAAGCAGATTTTCAGCTTATTCCTGCCGAAGACGCTGAATTATGTGTTGAAGGCTAACCTGTGTCAGGGATGCACCAAGTGTGAAGAGGAAGACTGCAAGTACGATGCTTACGTGGTTGTTAAAAACGGTGAACTCGTTTCCGGCATAATAGACCGCCGCTCCATAGGCTCCGAACAGTCCGAAAGCCTCCTCCACAGGATAATCAAAGATTACGGAACCCAAGCAGGCCGCGAATTCCTGAACAAGATTACAAGGCTTTTGAAGCTTTTCATAACAATGCGCGGTTTCAGTTACACTTATGACCAGCTTGTTCTGTCGCCTAGGGCTGAGCAGCGTATCAAGAAGACTATGGAGAGAATTCAAAAGAAGATAGATGGGCACATCGAAAACTTCCGCAATGGGACTTTGCCGCGGTTGCCTGGGCAAACGCTTGAGGAATCATTTGAAATCTATGTTATGCATGAGTTGGCTACTGCCAGAGACGAAGCAGGAAAAATCGCAGATCAAGATTTCACAATAGAAAACGCGGGCATCGTGATGACGAGGACTGGCGCCAGAGGTTCAAGCCTCAACATCGGCCAGATGGCGGCTTGTGTTGGGCAGCAGTCGGTGCGTGGCAAAAGAATACTGCGAGGATACGCTGGAAGAGCTTTGCCGCATTTTGTTGATGGCGACCCTAGCCCGAGAGCAAGGGGGTTCGTATACAATTCTTACCAGAGCGGCTTGGACGCGATTGAATTTTTCTTCCATGCCATGGGTGGCAGAGAAGGCTTGGTGGATACTGCAGTTCGAACGCAGCAGAGCGGTTACATGCAGCGCAGGCTCATTAACGCTTTGGAGCACATACGCTTGGAGTATGACGGCACCGTCAGGGATTCGGGTGGAGACATAATTCAATTCATGTACGGCGAAGACGGCGTAGACCCCGCCAAGAGCGACCATGGTCAAGCGGTCAACGTTAGTCGCCTTATAGGCCAGATAACAATCGGGGAAGAAAAAGGCAAAGCCGCAACGGCGGATTTCATTAAGAACCAGTTAGCCGTGGTTGAGGAGCAGCTTACGCCTATACTTGTGGAGCAGCTTAAGCATGGTTTGGCGAAAGCTAAGCTCACAGAAGGCGGCGTTAAAAAGGCGGTTGAGCTTACGGCTGAACAGTACAAGAAGGCTTTGATGGAGCCTGGTGAAGCCGTGGGTATTGTGTCTGCTCAGTCGATTGGTGAGCCGGGCACGCAGATGACTCTTAGGACGTTCCACTACGCTGGGGTTAAGGAGCAAAACGTAACTTTGGGCTTACCCAGACTGATTGAGATTGTTGACGCTAGAAGGATTCCTTCAACTCCGATTATGACGATTTACCTGACGGGTAAGTACAAGAAAAGCAAGGAAGGCGCAGTGGAGCTTGCACGCAACATCATTTACACGTCTTTGGAGGATATAGCCTCGGCGATTTACGAGGATCCTGTGCTTGAAGAAATAGTGGTCGAGCTGAACAAGTCCATGATGGAGGACAGGGCGATAACCATGGAAGAACTTCCGAACAGGTTGCAGATGCAAAACGCCGTCGTGATGGTGAAGGAGGATACTGTGCAGATTAAGCCTAAGAAGCTTGAAAACTTGAAGAAAATCCTCAGCAAGATTTCTGGTTTCCACGTTAAAGGTGTGCCTGACATAAAGCGGGTGCTGGTCACTGAAGAACGCGGAGAATGGGTTATACGAACAGACGGGTCAAACTTATCTAAGGTTTTAGAAGTTACTGGCGTGGATACTTCACGAACGACAACAAACAACGTTCACGAGATAGCTAAAACGCTTGGAATCGAAGCGGCAAGAAACGCTTTAGTCAACGAGGCGAAAGGGGTCTTGGAAGACCAAGGCTTAGACGTGGATGTGCGGCACGTGATGCTTGTCGCGGACATGATGACGGCAACGGGCGAAGTGCAGCAGATCGGCAGGCACGGAATCAGCGGCAAGAAAGCAAGTGTTCTGGCGAGGGCAGCGTTTGAAATTACGGTTCCGAACATTGTGGAGGCAGCCGTGAAGGGCGAGAGCGACCCGTTGGAAGGCGTAACCGAAAACGTTATCGTTGGCCAGTCGATTCCGATTGGCACGGGTTTGGTGGAGTTGTACATGTCCACTTTTGAAAAGCAAGAGAAGAAGGGAGGAAAAACAGAAACATGATCGACGTAGACAAAGCCATAGCAACAGCTGTGA
>CAZZLA010000167.1:0-3322 GCA_964655035.1 uncultured Candidatus Bathyarchaeia archaeon
AACAGCTGCAGGAAGGCATGCTGAATAGGGTGGAAGCGGTCATACGCGCGTTTGACCCGTGCCTAAGCTGTGCAACCCACGCCGTCGGACAAATGCCTCTAGAAGTACAGCTCATAGACGCTGAAGGAAAAATCATAGACCAAAAAACACGATAACATACTTCATGGTTACGTTTTTTATAAGATGCTAAAGCGCGCGCGCAAACCCTTAAAGTTCACGCGTTCCACCGCTGTTCTACCATAGGCGCCTCTTAATAACTTTTTTTAGGTTTTCCATCACGCTTTTCTCAGAATTAAACGCTGTTTATAATTTAAATAAGGGGGGGTATAGACTGCTCCGAGCCTAGTAGTACACCAAACCCGGAAAAACCGCCACACACACCCCCCAAAACCCCCAACCTCACCCAAACAAACCCCGCGAAACACCCACAATCGCACATCAACTTTCAACCACAAAACCCATTAAGTTAATATAGTTTCCAACGACCTAATAATTCCCATAAAACGGAGGAAAAAAGATTTGCACGGTTACGCTGGTCGCATTCTCCACGTTGACTTAACCACAGGAAAAACTCATGTTGAACCCCTAAACATGGACTACGCCAAAAAATACATCGGCGGAATCGGCCTAGGCATGCGCCTATGGCTAGAAAACTCCAAACCAAACCTTGACCCCCTCACCCCCGAAAACCCACTCGTCTTGGCACTCGGGCCAATCTCAGGAACCATGTTCCCCACAGGCGGAAACGGCCACGCATTTGTCGCCAAATCACCCGAAACCTTCGCAATCGGCGAAGCCGTCGCACACGGCACCTTCGGCGCAGAACTCAAACGTGCAGGATACGACGCCATCATCCTCGCAGGCAAAGCAGAAAAACCCACCTACCTCTGGATAGACGACGACTCGGTGCAGCTGCTTGACGCTTCGCATCTCATGGGCAAATCACCCGCCCAAACCGAAGAAACCATAAAAACCGACCTAGGCGACTACTACATCCGCGTAGCCGCCATCGGCATAGCCGGAGAAAAACTCAGCCGCATCGCTTGCATCATTAACGAAAAAACCCGAGCCGCAGGAAGAACCGGACTCGGCGCAGTCATGGGCAGCAAAAACCTCAAAGCCATTGCCGTCCGCGGTACATACGATATAATCCCAGCCAAACCTGACCAATTCATGGACATGACCCAAGAATTCCACGAACGCATGAAAGGACCAGCCACCCAAAAATACCGAACCCTCGGCACACCCGAAAACGTCCTCGTCCACAACGCCCTCTACTGCATGCCCACACGCAACTACAACAACGCCCACTTCGAAGAGGCCGACAAAGTCAGCGGCGAAACCCTCAACGAAAAATTCGTCGCAAAAATAATAGGCTGCAACAGCTGTGCCATGCGTTGCGAACACGAAGTCGTCATCCCCGAAGGACCCTACAAAGGCACCATGACCCGCATGGAATACGAAACCCTCTGGGCAATGGGACCGTACTGCGGAATCAGCCGCCTAGACACCATCATAAAAGCCATGGAACTCGCCAACTACTACGGCATGGACGCCATAAGCACAGGAGTAATAGTCGGCTTCACCATGGACTGCTACGAAAACGGCATACTAACTAAAAAAGACCTCGATGGAATAGAAGCAAACTTCGGTAACTCCGAAGCACTCATCCAACTCATAGAAAAAATGGGAAACCGCCAAGGCATCGGCGACACACTCGCCGAAGGCGTACGCATCGCAGCCAAAAAAATAGGCAAAGGCGCAGAAAAACTCGCCCAACACATCAAAGGCCTAGAAGTCACAGGCTACGATCTCAGATGCCTCAAAACCGCGGCTTTAGGATTCGCCGTCTCCTTCCGAGGAGCAGACCACAACAGACACGGCGCATACGCCTTCGACGTCAAAGGCAAAGTTGACCGCTTAAAAGCCGAAAAAGGCAGAGGAAAAATGGTCCGCGACATGGAAGACACCTACGCAGTCATCGACTCACTAATAATATGCAAATTCTCCAGAGGCACCTACTATAAAGGCCTAGTTGAAATGGCCAAACTGTACAACTTAGTCACGGGAATTGACATGACCGCCGAAGAACTGGAAAAGTCAGGCGAAAGAATAAACACGATTGCCCGACTAATCAACATCAGAGAAGGTCTAGGCAGAAAAGACGACACTTTACCGTGGAAAGTCATGAACATGCCCATACCTGACGAAGGCCCCGTAAAAGGAGCCGTGGTAACCCAGAAAGAACTAGACTTGTTACTAGATGACTACTACGAATCTCGTGGGTGGACGCTGGAAGGTGTTCCCACAACGGCGAAGCTCAAAGAGCTCGGCATGGACGACTTATCAGGCATTGTCGAAGGGAAACAGGAGGCGTAAGCAAAATGGTGAAGATTCATGAGCGAAAATTTGTTTCAGCTGACCCCGACAAGTGCGTAGGTTGTCAAATATGCGAGTACGCTTGTTCATGGACTAAGGAGAAAGCCTTCAACCCGTTGAAATCGCGCATACGCGTGGTGCGTGTGAATCAGCTTGCGAACATGGCTGTTACTTGCAGGCGTTGTGAGGATCCACCGTGTGTTGCGGCGTGTCCGCGTGATGCTTTAACGCAGTCGGAGGAAACCGGAACTATAATGTTGGATGCGGACAAGTGTAACGGTTGCGGCTGGTGCATTGAAGCCTGCGATTACGGCGCGATTATGTTGCATCCGGAATCCAAGGTTGTTCATGTGTGTGATTTGTGTAAGGATGAGGGTGAACCTCAATGTGTCAAGTGGTGTCCTGAAGAGGCCTTGACGTTGGTGACGACTGATATGCTGGCGCAGAAAGCTAGGATCAGTGCTGTGAAGAAGCTTTTCCAAGAGGCAAAGCAAAAGAAGTAAACATAGCAACCCTTTCCGTCTTTTCTTGTGCTTTTTCTTATCATAGGTTAATCGTTTTGCAGCGTGGAAAAAATGGTGCCTTTCTATTGGTAACGTGGTAATTTAGAAATCGTGCATGCGTTCTGCGTGGTTTCTGCTCATTTTCTTTTCTTGCGATGCAGGTCATCTCCGTTGTCTTCTCCGCTTAAGAGAAGGCGCAGTTCTTTAACTTCGTCTCTTAGCATGTTAATTTCGCTCTCCAGGGCTTTGGCTTTTGCGTCAGCCATCTTTTTGAGTTCTTCGATTTCAAGTAACAGGTTTCCTCGTTCGGCTTCTAATGATCTGATTTGTTCAACTGTGTTTTTAATGTTGCTCATGGTTAATCTTGCCTGCCACCGTTGAATTTGTTGTTGTTGACACTTAAGACTTTTGCAGTTTGGGTGGGTTCTCTGTGGGTTTCG
>CAZZLA010000168.1:0-3307 GCA_964655035.1 uncultured Candidatus Bathyarchaeia archaeon
CAAGTCGTGGTTGGAACCGCCACTTCAGAGGAAGAGTACATTTGGACCGTTTAAGTCTCAGAGATCGCGACGGCATCCTCACACGGGAAGGCTTGATTTTCCGCGTCTTCGGCTACAGTCACCCGCCGAACGCTTACGTGTGCGACACTGAATACGCCTCCGCCAAGATTTTCACGTCAACCGACCCGCGAGCGCCACGAGAAGGCGCCGACGGTCTTTTCTACAAGTTCTACAACGACGAAGGCTTAAAACTTGTCTTCAACCGCTACCCCCAGTACACGTTTCTCCACGAGATGCTGGGGCAAAAAGTCGTCGGCATACGCCAACAGGACATCGCCGAAGCAAGGAAACCCGAACAGCGGCTGCAGGCTTTAGTTAAAGCAAGCGCCAAGGATGAACTTGAAGACGCCATGCAACGCGTCCTTCGCATCACGCTGCAGACTTCTGGCTTATCGTCTGACGACTTCGGCGTGTTCGGCTCAATGCTCCACGGCTTTCACCACCCAAAATACTCAGACATCGATCTCCTAATCTACGGCAAAAAAGAAAACGCCAAGATGCGCGAAACGCTGGCGGCACTGTACTCTGACGGCGCTTCGGGCTTAACGAACGAGTTTGGCTCAGGCGCTGCCATGGCGGGCAAGCGGTGGCGGTTCAAAAACTTCAGCGTCAGAGAGTTTCTGTGGCACCAGAAGCGCAAACAGATTTACGGCTTATTCGACGACAAGAAAAGCGGGCGCGTAATCAAGTCGGAGTTTGAACCCGTAAAAGCTTGGAGCGAAATCCAATCAGAATACGACCCCGACGTGCGCATTGTGCAGAAAGGCTGGATCAAAATCAAAGCCCGCGTAACCGCGGATGACGATGCGCCTTTCATCCCTTCCGATAACGGCATCCAGCCCACAGAGGTCTTAAGCGGCGCACGGGACGCCCTTAAGGCGGTGCGCGTGTTCTCGTACATGGAAGAGTTCCGCCAGCAGGCACAAAACGATGAGACAATAATTGTTGAGGGAAACTTGGAGGAAGTGGTTTCGCCTAAAGGCAGTTTTCACCAGGTCACGTTGACTTATTGCCCGCGGTATTACGAGCAGGTCTTGAAAGTGGCTGGGCTAAGTCAGGACAGCACCATGTAGTCTGAGGGCTTGTTGCCCAGTATTATCCTGTAGTGCTCTTCTCCCGTTCTCATTTTGGTGACGCGTTCAACTTTTCCCTGTGCCGTCACCGCTTCGCCTTTCTTGGCTTGTTCACAGAACCTTCCGCGGAACGACGCAATCTCACTTATTGGTTCCAGCATTGCACCCTCGACAACTGTGACTTCTTCTATCTTGTAGGTGCACGGCGTGAAAAGCGCCTCGGCGTCGTCAGCTACGGTGGCGATTATTTTGGCGTGGCCGCTGTTCCTGTAGCACACGTCGCCGTACCGCTCCTGCTTTTCATTCCAGTCTTTCACGAAACGCACGAAATAGTCCACACCCTCGAACATGCCCTGAAACGCCTTGCGCCGTTCGACCCGAGCGAAGTCTTCGAAGCTCATGACGGTGTCTTTCGAACGGAAATCGAACAGCGCACGAAACCCGTCGCGGCTGTACGGCTTGAAACGTGAATCACCATCCCCCAGCAGGTCTTCCAGAGCAGCGTAAGCCTTTCTGCAAGCGTCAGCACCGTAAACAATCGGGTCAAGATCAGATTTCGCTGTATACAGCCCAACAAGCACGGAACCCGAAATTCCTATGGCGCTCCAAGGTATGCCCACGGCTTCCCTCAGGTCTTCCGCCAGCTGAACCGCCTTCTTCTCAAGCGGCTCCAGCCTCTTGGATGTACGTAGTAATGCAAGCTTTTCGACTGGGTCGTAGCGCCGCTTAATCGCGTCCGCTGGGACTTCGCACAGGTTCTCATCAAACACCGCGTCATGTACTATCAGGTTGGGCGCGTTTTGCTGGAGGTACTTGAAGCGTTCGGCGAGGTTGTAAACTTTTTCGTACATGTCCTTCCCGCTTCCGCGGTTGCCCGTTGGCGAGGGAATGTATCTTGGAAAGGCGATGACCATGTCTGGCGGGTGAACTAAGCCTTTGACGTCGAAAATCACGTGGTTTTCCGTTTTAATCAGGTCGCCTTCTCGAGTTCGGATCGTGAAATCACCTAGCGCTTGTAGACTTTCTGCAAAACGCTAATAAACCTTTTTTCAAACCTACCTTAAATCAGGTACACAATGCCTAATCGCGAAAAAGCAAAATACGTATCCCGATGTTTAGAGCTGGCGATGCTGCTTGAGGTAAGCGCTGCTAAGCCTGGAAACGTGACTTTCGCAACAGGTTTTGAAGGCACACGGGTCGAACATTTCTTGGCTTCCGCGGTGGCTGCCAGCGCTTGGTTTGAAGAGGCTGTAAACCGTGGAATCGCCGTGCAAGAAAAAAAGCTCGGCGTTGGCGATGTTGGAATGGGTCAACTCATGAAAGGATGTGCCGCCGACATTAACGCATGGCAGAAGGGCGGGAACACGTTGCTTGGCACTGTGATGTTGCTTGTGCCTATCGCGGTTGCAGCGGGTATGACGCAGAATTGGGAACATTTCGGTTTTGATTTAGCGCGGTTAAGAGGAAACCTGAGGTTGGCGGTTGAATCTACAACGGCTGAGGATGCGGTTCACCTTTATGAGGCAATAGACATAGCAAAACCCAGCGGGCTTAACGCGGCTTCAGACCATGATGTTAACGATCCAGCGTCTAAGGAGCGGCTGCTTAAGGAGAACGTTTCGCTTTTTGAAGTGTTCAAGATAGCTGCGGGTTATGATGACATTTGCTCTGAATGGGTCCGCAATTACCCGATAACGTTCGATTTGGCTTATCCTTACCTGAAGAAGCAGCTTGAACGCGGAGATTTGAACGCGGCAGTCGTTCACACGTTCCTGAAAATCCTATCTGAGCATCCAGACACCTTTATAGCCAGAAAAGTCGGCTTTGAAAAGGCGCGGCAAGTTTCTTCAGACGCGAAGATGGCCTTGGAGTTGGGCGGCTTGGAAACCTCTGAAGGACGAAAAAGCATTCTCGAGTTGGATAGGAAACTCCGGGAATCTAGGAATCTCCTAAATCCGGGAACGACGGCTGACTTAACGGCAGCAGCGTTGGCTTTGTGCACGCTCGGCGGGTATCGTCCTTGATGTTGAGTTTCACGTTTTTTCAAGCTCCATTCTTAAATATTAGCCAAACATCAATAATTGATAAAGGGTTAAGCACATGATGCAGGGGAAATTGAAGGTGATTATGCTTACAGGACGAACTATAGAGCAGGGAGTAGCCAAGGAATACGG
>CAZZLA010000169.1:0-3236 GCA_964655035.1 uncultured Candidatus Bathyarchaeia archaeon
GGCTTTACGTGCTGCGCATGCCCATAGCCACCTTGCATGCAGAAACAAAGGATGACCTGTTACATCACATTATCAGCGAGACCCACAGGGATTACGAATCAATCAGCCAAGCGTACAGCTGTATGAGAAGAAGCATGACAAAACGAACAACGTTGCTGACTGTTCCACACTCAACGAAAGGCTACGGTTCCAAACGAGCCGCCCGAGGCAAACTACATTTCGAAGGCACAAAACTGAAAAGCGCCACCGTCAACTACCGCACCACCCAGCTTTATCCGAATGAAATCGACCCCGAAGACGTTAGCATCGCAAAAGCTGAAGACAGCTTCACCGTGCCAGGGGAAAAACTTGCCGACTACAGCTTCTCAGAAACGCCGTCTTCACCACAGTTTTTCCTTTACTCGTTAGGGTCGCCTGAAAACGCCGTATTGTGGCATGGCATCGGAGCATTTGCAGCACCCAAATTGTTGCGAAGCTACATGTCCGTCCGAGTTTCCTGCAGAAGAGAGCAGCTGATTAAAGACTTGCGCCAGAAATACGGGGTATGGACTGAGGTTCCGTTGCAATTTAATCTTGTCCCAGATTTCATGTGGGTTCACCCCGTGCACCGCAACATCGACGCTAGCGTGGGCTGCGTGGAAAACCTCAGCGTTTTGGTTCATAGGGGCATGAAGCTTGAATATCTTTCAGCTTTCAAATAGGAGCCGCTTACAGTCATGAACTGGCTTGAATACGTCGTTTTTCGCATGGCGCGTTTGCTTCGAAGACTGCCCCTAAACAGGATATTAAGTGCCGGCGCTTCAAGTCGCGTGTTCACGGATTACTTCAAAGATTTTGAGAAAGTGGAAGCCGTTCAGGGGATTTTTGGTGAAAGAACCACAGATGTTTTACGCAACCTCAAGGTTGACCTCACATGGTTTGGCGGTTACATGTTTGTTGACAGCGCCAACGGTCACCTCGTGGTAAGCATACGCTACCTAAACAGCGGGGACAAAGTGGACATTTACTTGGACCTAATCCACGAACTATGCCACGTCCGACAGCTCATGGAAGGAAAAGAGCTTTTCGACCCGCGATACAACTATGTTGAAAGACCCACAGAAATCGAAGCATACCGTTACACGGTTCAAGAAGCACGCCGACTTGGGCTAAGTGACGAACGAATCTGTGAGTACCTGAAAACCGAGTGGATAAGCAACGGAGAACTTAAGGTTCTGGCGAAAGCCGTAAACGTCACATGCCGATAGGCCACTGTTATGCGACGGTTGCGAACACTTCTTGGTAAACTTTAAGCATTTTCTGAGCGCAAACATCCCACGAAAAGTTATCCGCAACAAACTTGCGACCCTTACTTCCCATGGTCTCCCTTAAAGACCAGCTTCCCAAAAGCTTCATAACGGCGTCAGCTAATTCACGGCTGTTTGGTTTCATCAAAAATCCCGTTTCCTCATCCAAGACGGCTTCACGAACTCCGCCCACGTCAAAGGCGACAACTGGTTTAGCAGTAGCTTGCGCTTCCAACAGCGCTATGCCTTGCCCTTCCTGAATTGACGGAAGAACGAAAACGTCAGCGCAATTGTATAAAGCTGGAAGCACACGCTCGCTTACGTCACCTAAGAAAACAAAGTTGCCGGTCAAATTCATTTTTTCCATATAAGAAACTATGTGGCTTTTTTGAGGGCCATCTCCCACAATCAGAAAAGTGGTTTGGCTGTATTCTTTAACGATGTGCTTAGCGGCTTCAACGAGGAAAGTCAAGCCTTTTCGAGGAATTAACCTGCCGACAAAAAGCACGCAAAGTTTACTGTCGATTCCAATCTGGCGCTTGATTTTCTCGCAAGCTTGTGAAGGCTTGAACCGTTGGGTGTCAACGCCGTTGGGCACAATACGTATCTTAGTTTTGTCAACACCGTAAAACTGGACTATTTTCTCAGATGAGTACTTGCTTATTGTCACGTTCAGAGTTGCGTTTTTAGCTGATTCCTCTTCAAGCTTTGAAAGCCGCCACATAACGAGGTCCCCAAGCTTTGCTCTAAACGTAGGGGTTCCCCTCTGAAGTGACTGCATGTATTCGTCTGCGAGAACGCCGTGAACCGTCTGTATGAACGGTTTCCTAATGTCGCGTTTTTTCAAAGCGTTCAAAAACCCGTAGCCGCTGACAGCGTGAGCTTCATAAACGTCGGCTTCAATCGTGTCCACTGCCCTCTCGAGCGTGTTGTTGAAAAACCAGTTGTCCAGTGGAAAAAGCGCGTCTGTAGAAAAACACGGATTAATGTGTATGCCGTTGATAGAGGCTGGTTTTCTGAAGCCGGCTTTTGTGCCGCTGTAAACCGTGGTGTCCATCTCGTTGCGCAAGCTTTTAGCCATTTCAATTATGCGTCGTTCCACGCCTCCGAAGTACAAGTGCGGAGGCTGCGTGTTGAAAACGGCTAAGCTTAACTTTTTCATTTGTTTACCTTCTGAAACGGCGACGACGGTTATCGCTTATCTGTTAATCGCCTTTAGCGTATGTTAAACTTGCGCTTCAAGATATAAGCTGTAGGTTATCAAAAGCGCAGACTCAAAAGCCTTAATACTTTTATACGCTATCTCCATGTATCTGCGCTTGCAAAAGGGATGAAAGTTGACTGCCAAATCCAAAGACAATTCGAACTTGAGCTTATCGACAGATTATCGTCCGCTTGAACTGGAAAAGGAAGTGCGGGAGTTCTGGGAAAAAAGCCAGATCCGTGACCAGATGGAACTTCGAGAAAAAGACGCTAAAGGCGTTTTAGGCTACGTTGAAGGACCACCCACGTTGAACGGCATTCCGCATATTGGTCACGCCCGAGGTCGCGTGATGAAGGATGTCCGCTACAGGTGGAAAACCATGCAAGGTTACTACGTGCCGTTCTGGGCTGGATGGGACTGTCAAGGCTTGCCTGTGGAACTTGAGGTTGAGAAACTTTTAGGCGTGAAGAACAAACGGGAACTGCTGGAGCGGGTTGGCGAAGAACGCTTCATAGAAGAATGCAAGAAGGTCATCCTGAAATATCACAAGCTATGGGTGGAAGCCGATAGGCGCTTAGGGATTTTCATAAACCAGAAAAAAGCCTACTGGACCTACCTGGACACGTACATCGAAAGGGAATGGCAGTACCTCAAACACGCATGGGACCAAAACCTGCTTGAAGAAGGCCACTACGTGGTGGCTTACTGCCCAGGCTGCCAAACCAGCCTCAGCAGCGCCGAAGTCG
>CAZZLA010000170.1:0-3222 GCA_964655035.1 uncultured Candidatus Bathyarchaeia archaeon
ATGCTGTTCCCCCGTACAGTTTTGAGCGTACCTTGCATAAGCCGGCAGGTTGGTGGTGGTCCACTCCTGACGAAGTCTTCGAGAACGGTATCTGCTGGACGGAAACGCGATTCAACGGCGAACTTTTGGGTTTAAAATTCTGGTCTTCTGGAACGATGCAGGAGCCTCGAATACACTGCACGGTCTATTCCAAAGGCAAAGTGGGCGCTTCGGAGAAGCTGGGCATAACGCGCATGGTTAAGAGAGCCCTTAAAACCGAGGAAGACCTAACCGAGTTCTACAAGCTCAGCCAGAAAGACGACGTATTACGCGGCGTTGTCAAGGACTTGTACGGGATACATACCGTGGGGTGGCCAGAACTGTTTCCCGCGTTGATTCTAGCTGTCACGCTGCAGATGGCACCCATGAAAAGAAGCAACCAAATGATGGATTTGCTAATCAAAAATTTCGGAGACCAAGCTTGCTTCGACGGAAGAACCCTGCAGTATTGGCCGTCTGCCGAATCGATTGCAGCCTCAACGGTTGAAGAGCTAAAAACTAAGGCGAAGCTAGGCTACAGAGCCGCTAACCTCAAAGCTATCGCGGAGGCTTTGAAGCAGGAATTTCCCACAATGGATGAACTCTGGTCTATGAAGCCTGAAGAGGCGAAGAAAAGACTTCTGTCGTTGCAGGGAATTGGGGATTACTCCGCAGAGCTTGTGATGCCACGAATGGGTTTTCCTCTCGATGTTTGGAGCGCCAAAATCTTCAGTGTCCTCTTTTTTGGTAAGGCGCCAGAAAAGCCTCGAGAAGCCACACTTGCGCTTAAAAGGGTTGCGAAAAAGCGTCGGGGTCGGTGGAGAGGCTACGCTTTCGTTTACGTTTTGAACGACCTGCCAAAGTTATCTGAAAGAGTTGATGTTGACCTGACTCAGTTTTGATTCTTGGGATTCGCGCGCGCTCATATGCGTCCTCGCAGGTTTAGCCATAATCGCGCCAACCACCCCGGTTCTCCTAAACTTTTTCGCCATTTCCTTTGCGCCAATCTCCACAGTGCTTTTGCCCTTTCCCGACTATTTCCTGTACCTCGGTCTTGTATTAAGCGGCGTTATAGCTGTAGTCGTGTTTAACATTTTTCTTAAAATAGCGGTGGATAACACTGAAAGACTCCTTGCGGATGTCGAGCGCCTTTAACAACTGATTTAAAGTTTATATGTTCCTATGTAAAAAAAAGTTTGTTGAGGAACTTCTGTAAATGGAACTTGCTATTGAAACTAACGGCTTAACTAAAAGGTACGGTTCGCTTACCGCAGTGAACAAGATAGACTTAAAGGTTAAGCGGAACACGATTCACGGTTTTTTAGGTCCCAATGGCGCTGGGAAGACAACAACCATAAAAATTCTTGTTGGGCTGTTAAGGCCTGATGAAGGCTCAGTTAAAGTTCTCGGACAAGAGCTGCACGGCGAAGATGAAGGTTTCTTTCAAGCACTCTACGAACATGCAGATTCCAGATTAGGTATAGGCTACATGCCTGAACTTCCAAAATTCCCGAAACACCTGAAAGGCTCGGAACTGCTGGATATTTACGGGCGAATGTACGGCATGACCGAACAGCAGCGGAGAGAGCAAATACCGAAACTTATTGAGATGGTTGGGCTTAAAGGCAGGGAAAATGACCTCATCGGCAAATACAGCAAAGGAATGCAACAGCGAATCGGCATCGCGCAAGCGCTTTTTAACAATCCCGACCTGGTCATTTTAGACGAGCCAAACCTCGGTTTAGACCCTGTTGGCATGATAGAGGTGCGTGAATTGGTGAAAAACATAGCTCGAGAAGGCATGACCGTCTTCGTATCTTCGCATTTGCTGTTTGAGGTCGAGCAGATATGCACAGATGTCACTATAATTAACCGTGGCACCGCGTTGGTTTCCGACAGCCTTCCAAACGTTTCAGGTTTGCTTTCGGGACCCGCTTTGCTGCATGTTGAAGTCGCCAAAATATCCCGAAAAGTTGTAGATGCAGTGAGGAGTTTGCCTTTTGTTTCAAGTGTGGTGCAGACGGGCAGCACTCTGAGAATCAAGATTAACACGCATGAGGATGCGCGGGTTCAAGTGTCTCAGGAAGTAACTCAGGCAGGGGGAATCATCATAGGCATGAGCCAGCAGAAGTCAAACCTCGAAGACGTATTCATACAACTCATCAGCAAAGATCAAGGAGGAAAACCTCAATGACAGCAGCCAGATCGAGCACTGGAAGAATCCGTCCCAGCTGGTTCACGCGTTTCTGGGCAATCGTGAGATACGAAATGCTCTGGAACATACGCAAGAAAAAATTCATAGGCGTCGTCATAATCGCGTTCATATTCGCCACCTTGGCGTGGGCTTTACCGTTAGTTCTCAGCGCCACCACCGACCAGACAATCAACGCAAACCCTGAATACGCAGTTACCTTCACCATACCTGCGTTCGGCATGTTTCTGTTCGCGCTCATAACCGCGATGAACACCTTTTCAAGCGAGTTTGAAAGCGGCACCATTGTACCTTTGCTCACGAAACCCGTTTCCAGAACCATGGTTTTTCTAGGCAAGTTGTTCGCCGTTTTCATTATAATCTTGGTCACCTACACCATACTCTTTGTTTACACGATCATTGGTGGAATAGTCGTTTACGGTCCCCAAAACAACCTGCAACTAGTGCCTCTGGGACTTCTGGGAAACATCATCAGCACCTTCATCTGGGTAGCCATTATCCTAGCCGCAGGCGCGCTCTCTAAAAGCACAATCGTATCTGTTCTCATCGACTTAGGCTTCTTCATAGGGCTGCTACTTGCCGTGCCCATAGTTTCTGTGTTTGCGGGTCCTTCACCTGTGCTTAATTATGTGCCAAGCGGTGGAGCTTCCGGAACCATGCTCACCCCGCAAGGAGCCATAATCATAGGCGCGGGAACAGATAACATCGGTGTCAACCTGATGAACTACGCGCTTTACCCCTCAGCCAACGTGGATTTCAACAGAACTAGCATCCAGATTCAAGGTGGCCAGCCGAACATTACACAGACATTTGCCTACGCCGAACCAATATCACTTATCACATCGCGGTCGGTTGGCACGGCAATAGTGTACATAGTCGTATTATTAATAATCGCGTGGGTCGCGTTTAAACGAGCACAGGTGCTAGAGTAGCCTTTTTCCCTCTTTTTCGCTCTACAAAGGCATGTAGACGCTCATCAACAAGGATCTTCA
>CAZZLA010000171.1:0-3220 GCA_964655035.1 uncultured Candidatus Bathyarchaeia archaeon
GTGCCTTGTTGATGGCTATGACGGCGTTCGCTAATCTCTCATCATCTTTCATTGAAGAAGTGAACTTGGCAACGTCTTCCCGCACTGGCATAAGCCGTCCTCCACGCAGCAGTTTCGACATTACGCGTCACCCTTGCCTGTTTTTTGCTCCTTGGCTTTCCGTTTCAGCACATTATGCATCCGTGTTTGGAGTCCCCACAGCTCTATGAAGCCCTTGGAGTATGCTTGGTTGAAGCCGGTTTTGATGTTGTAGTTCACTAGGTTCTGGTCGTAAAGCGACATTGGTGATGAGCGGCCGACAATCTGGGCGTGTCCCTTGTAAAGCTTCACTCGCACCTCACCGCTGACGTTTTCTTGAGATTTGTCTATGAAGGCGTCGAGGTCTTCCTTTAGTGGGTCCAGCCACAGTCCTGCGTACGCCAAAAAAGTCCATTGCGCGTCGATTTGCTGCTTAAACACCACTTCATGCCGCGTCAACACCATTTTCTCCAGGTCTTTGTGGGCTTCTATGAGGACGGTGGCGGCTGGGCACTCGTAGATTTCTCTGGATTTGATGCCTACCATGCGGTCTTCGATGTGGTCTATGCGTCCGACACCGTGTTTTCCCGCCGTCTCATTCAACGCTTCAATGAGCGCGAGGGGCGCCAACGCTTCTCCGTTCAGGGCGACGGGCACGCCTGCTTTAAAAGTCATGGTTACGTATTCAGGTGTGTTCGGGGCTTTTTCGGGTGAAGTGGTCCATTCGTAGGCGTCTTCTGGTGGTTCTTGGCTGGCGTCTTCCAGAATTCCGCATTCTATGGATCTGCCCCAGATGCTTTGGTCTATGCTGTACTTTTTGGCTGCGGTGGAAACTTGGATGCCGTTTGCTTTGGCGTATTCTATTTCTTCGGCTCGGGTCATGCTCCATTCTCGGACGGGCGCGATTATCTTGAGGTCTGGTGCTAAAGAGCCGATTGAGATGTCGAAGCGTACTTGGTCGTTGCCTTTGCCTGTGCAGCCGTGGGCTAGGGCTGTGGCGCCGTGTTTTTCGGCGATTTTCACCATTTTTTTGACGATGAGCGGTCTGGACAGGGTGGTGCTTATGGGGTATTTTCCTTCGTAGAGGGCGTTGGCTTTTATGGCGGGGAAAATGTAGTCTTTGGCGAACTCGTCTTTGGCGTCAATCGAGTAGTGTTTTAGGACGCCGAGGTTGTTGGCTTTATCTTCTGCTTCCGCCAAGTTTTCGGGTTGGCCGACGTTGACGGTTACGGTTATGACTTCTGCATTGTATTTTTCTTGCAGCCACTTTATCATCACAGATGTGTCTAATCCGCCGGAGTAGGCTAGCACGATTTTCTCTGTCGTTTTTTGCTCCCCCGTTTTTTGAGTTGAATTATTCCCCTTACCTCGGGGACGGCGTTTTTAAACGTTGCGACTTTTTTGTCACATAATAAGCTTTAAATGTACCATTTGATACATTTATGCACCATGACAATCGCTCAAAACGTAAGAAGCCACCTGCAAAACAAGCCGTACCTGTTGGAAGCCTTGGAAAAAGGCATAGTCAACCTCAGCGAGCTGTCCCGCCAGATTCAAGAAGAGCTAAAAATAAGCAACACAAGCGCCGTAAAAGCAGCCCTGCGCAGATTTTCAGAAGAACTACAAAAGCACAAACATAAAAGAGAAGAAAAAGTCCTGCACGTCCTAAAACGAAGTGCCATGGCAGTTTATGACCGAAAATCCGTGATGATAACAACCAAGGAGATAAACACGAAAACGGGCATGAAAGTGGATTTGCTTAACAAATATGTTTACCTGCTGGACAGAAGCGACCTACCTCAAAGAATCAACGCCATAGTCAAACATGACAATTGTACCATGATAGTCATGCATTCTCCGGAGGAACTGGAAGCAACGCCTGGAGTGGTTGCCTTCTTAACGACATTGCTGGCGGAGCAGAACGTGAACATGATTGAATTCATTTCGTGCTGGACCGAAACAATCATCGTGGTTAAGAAAAAGGACAGCCTCAAAGCTTACGAGGTTCTGTCCAACCTAGTGGGCTGAGAAGCACTGAGGAGGCCCAAGAAGCAATGGCTTGTTTAGAACCGAACCCGCAAAAGAACAGCAATATTATTAATACTTACGGATCGATACTGTTTGCTAAATGTGCAGCTAATCCATAGTCACAAAAAGCAAATTTAACCTAACGGGGTTGGAATGATGGCATATCAAAAATGTATCAACTGCGGAAGCGAATACGGCATCGATGAAATTGTGTACTTCTGCAGGAAATGCGGCGACCTGCTTGAAATAAAATACGAACCCGAAGAACTAGCTGGCGCGGTCAACAAAAGCGACTGGCGCAAAGCGCCGCTTTCGGTGTGGCGATACCGAGACTTCATGCCCATAAGCGACCCGTCAAAAATAGTTTCTTTAAACGAAGGAGGCACAGGACTCCACCTATGCCACCGCTTGGCAAAGCATCTGGGCATACGACAGCTTTATGTGAAAAACGAAGGTGAAAACCCCACGGGCTCATTCAAAGACAGAGGCATGACCGTGGGCGTCACGAAAGCCGTGGAGCTCGGAGTAAAATCCGTTATCTGCGCTTCTACGGGCAACACTTCTGCTTCGTTAGCTGCGTACGCCGCCAAGGCTGGTTTGCAGTGTGCCGTGCTGATTCCTTCGGGTAAAATTGCGTATGGGAAGCTTTCGCAGGCCATGATTTACGGCGCGAACGTCATTCAGGTGCGCGGCAACTTTGACGAGTCCTTAGATATCGTGTTGAAGCTTTCGGAGAAGCATCGAACCATTTACCTTCTTAACTCCATTAACCCGTTCCGAATTGAAGGTCAGAAGTCGCTGGGCTATGAAATCTGTGACCAGCTGAATCAAGAAGCGCCCGACAGAATCGTTGTGCCAGTCGGCAACGCGGGGAACATAAGTGCCATATGGAAAGGCTTCTCCGAGTTTCATGAGTTGGGCGTTGTGGAGGCGCTTCCGAAGATGACGGGCATACAGGCGGCTGGTGCAGCGCCGATAGCGCAGGCGATAAAGAATGGAAGCGACACGATTATGCCTGTTTCGGCGCCTGAAACCGTGGCGACCGCCATCAGAATCGGTGCGCCTGTGAGCTGGAAGAAAGCCATGACGGCCATACGGGAGTCGCTTGGAACGGCTGAGACGGTGACGGACGAGGAGATTTTAAGTGCTCAGAAGATGCTGGCGAGGGTTGAAG
>CAZZLA010000172.1:0-3212 GCA_964655035.1 uncultured Candidatus Bathyarchaeia archaeon
CAAAGAACATCTTCAGTGCCTGGACCGCTTCAATCATAATGTTCATTATCTTGGCAGTTTTGTCTCTATCGATACACAGCCTGTTTTCATTTTCCTCTTTTTACAGCCTGTTTTCAATTGTGCTAGTTGCCAACATACTCGCCGTTGCCACAATAGTCATTTTAACTTATTCGATTTCAATCTTAACCTTCAAAAGAGGCTTAGACCCTGATAATTTTGTTATCCCCGTCGAAAGCTCCTTAGCTGACAGCGTAACATCCCTCTCTTTGTTCGTGGCTTTACTTTTAATAATATGACCTCACAAAAGAGTATAATTAAAATATTTCATTATCAATATCTAACTGCGGAGCGCCCCCAAAAAGCATGCCACAATTTGAAAAGATTGAATACAAACCTATCCCCGTAAGCGACCTTCTTGTAGAAATGAAGAACCTCTCCGAACTTATGATCGACCTGGCTTACTCCGCCGCTTTATTCAACGACAAAGAACTCGCCGAAGACGTTATAGAACTTGAAAGCCGTATCGACACTTTAGCGTATCTTCTAGACATGGAAATCATGATCGCCGCTAGAGACGCCGAAGACGCGGAGACCCTGATAGGCGTTTCCACAGTAGCCTCAGCAGCGGATAAAATCTCTGATGCCGCCGCGGACATCGCCGCCATAGTAACGCGCAACATCGGCATACACCCCATAATCGGCGAGATATTCGAAAAAGTTGAAGAGCGCCTCATGAAGGCAACCGTTAAGGAAGGCGCCGTGATAGCGGGAAAACGGATAGAGGAACTTGATCTGGCTGCAAGAATGGGAGTTGACATAATCGCCATCCGCAGAAACAAAGATTGGCTCTTAGACCCTGACGATTCTGAGCGGGTTTTTCTCGGCGACATACTAATTACACGCGGCGCTCCGGTGGGCATTAAGGAGTTTAAGGATTTAGCTGAAGGAAGGCTTACAAAATTGGAGGACTAACGATGGCGGAGCATAAACGCGAAGTCTTCGAAGAGATTGTTACGCGGTTTGTTGAGCTCAAGAACACCTCTGAGCTTATGATCGACCTGGCTTATTCATCGCTCATGTTGAACAGCAAAGACCTTGCTGAAGAAGTAGAGCGTTTAGAGGAATACGTGGATAAGCTGCATACAGACTTCGAGTTGCTGGCTTTGACCAGCGGTTTTAAGAAAGAAGAGGCTTCTGGCTTTTTAGGGCTCATCCGGTTAGGCGTAGCGACCGAGAGAATTGCGGATGCTGCGGCTGAGATGGCTGAAGTGGTGCTGAGAGGCATTGAACCGCATCCAGTGTTGAAACTGGCCATACGGGAGGCTGAGGAAACCGTTATTCAAGCGTGCGTGACAGAGGGCTCGCCACTTATTGACAAGACTTTGAAGGAAGCGCGGGTTTCTGAAGAAACAGGCATGTGGATTTTGGCCATAAAACGTGGCGAAAAAAGCTTGCGCCCTAAACCTGACGTAAAAATTCAGCTAGGCGATGTTCTGCTGGCTTCAGGTTACGCGGAAGGGGTGGAGGACTTCAAGAACCTCGCTTCTCCTGAACATCAATGTGATGATGAATAGTGTGGATATTTATTTTGAATTCATTAACACTATAAACGGGTAATAGCATTTACTTCTACAGAGGGATATCAATGTCCCAGATTGAAGAGAAAACCAAAAAAGGTAGCGTATTTACTTGCCCGAATGCCTCTTGCGGCAAAGTTTTCAGTAAGCCTCTTAAAGCTTTGAATCTGCAACAAGACCCTGAGGGACCCTTTGATGCTTGTCCGTATTGCTTAACCGAAATAAACGTGAAGGATACGTCGGCTGTTACCCCTGACGAGACAGAAACCTTTGAAGCGGAAGAAACTGAACCTGAATTTGAAGTTGAAGAGACACCCCCGTCTGCAGAAAAACATGTTGAAATCCCTGAGACGCCATCTGAATGCCTTCACCACGTTGGCTATCTAAGTGAAAGATCGTCAAAAGAGCAGATTCCAGACGAGTGTATGATGTGCAAGGACATCGTTAAGTGTATGCTTAAAAAAATGAAGGAGTAGGTCGGTTCTTAGTGCTACACACACCTACTTATACGCCTCGATTAGTTTTCTAAAGCACAGTTAGGAGACAATACGTTTGTCGGCTACTTTCCAAGAGACCACTCCAGAAGTTGTTACTTCTGCGGCTTCAACGGCGAAAAAAATGAACGCTGAAGTAGTTACGACAATGACGACTGCCTTTCTGAAGAGACTGGGCCATAAGAGTTGCTTGAAGCCTAAGCGGGTTTCGTTGGAAGGCGACGTTTACACAGTTGAGGTTGACACAAAAAAATTCACCGCTGTTGTGCGCATTGGCGCCGAGACGCGTGAAATTAAAGAGTATGATGTGCAACCTAAAAGTGAAGAAAGTTCTTTCTTTTCACTTTCTCCCAAATTCATTTTAACCGTGCTTATTATATCGACGGTAGTCAATG
Source organism: uncultured Candidatus Bathyarchaeia archaeon (assembly GCA_964655035.1). Classification (GTDB taxonomy): domain Archaea; phylum Thermoproteota; class Bathyarchaeia; order Bathyarchaeales; family Bathycorpusculaceae; genus SG8-32-3. The sequence goes on from CAZZLA010000172.1 coordinate 2,467, forward strand.
TTGGCTTGTATTTTGGTTTAAAAGCGTTAGGAGTTTAATCTTTTTTAGTAGTATAATGTCAAGTGGATGCTTGATTTAGCTTAAATTAAAAAAACTATAGAAAAGGGAGTTTATGCTAGATCGTAGAATTGTTGTTGCTTAGCTTTTTTTCTTAGGTGTTTCTGACATCTCTGCTTCGTCGGTTTTCATTTCTTCCTTTGTCTCTTCCATCTCGGTAGTGATTTCTTCGATTGGTTTCGGCGGCGGTGTAGTAGCCATTGTCCAGCCGATCCATGCGCCTATGAACATTATCGCCACGAAAGCTATGAAGACTGGTATTGCAATTATCCAGAAATGAACCGCTTCCTCAGTGATGCCCGTAAGTCCGAGAAACTTGAACACTTCTATAAACACGGATGGTATGAACAGTGTTATTATGTAGCCTATAGCTACAAGCAGGCATACGACGAATATTGCTCCACCTATTGCTTGATCTTTACTCATAGTGTTTCACCACTTGATAAGCCATGTTATATCTTAATCCATTTAAAGTTTACCATACCTGCGGATATACTCTTGTCTATGTAGTTCCCATTTCCCATGCCGCTAGGTACTTTTTCTGTTCAGCCGTGAGCTCGTCGATTTTAATTTCCATGGATTTGAGCTTCAGTTCGGCAACTTTTTCATCAATTTCGCTGGGGACGCTGTACACTTTAGGCGGCATTTTCGTGGCTTTAGCTATGTGCTCCGCGCATAATGCTTGATTT
>CAZZLA010000173.1:0-3194 GCA_964655035.1 uncultured Candidatus Bathyarchaeia archaeon
GTAGTTGTTGCGAGTCAAATAGTTATATTCTGTAGTATAGGTTTTGGGACTCTCTGGAAAAAATTCTCGTGCCTCTTGGATAAGCTATATTGAAAAATATCGGGTTGTTAGAATTATATAGTTTTCTAAGGCTTTTTCGCCGTTTACAGTTGTGGCGTACGTGGTTGTCCTGTGCCCTTGAGTCTTGTCCGCGTCCACAAGGCGTGCAGCCAAGAGAAATCCAAGATAATTTTTTGCTGAACATGTTGAAAGTCTGAGGTGGACTAACAGCCAAGATTGTGTTCTCGGTTGCTTTTTGCACGCTGCCAAGATTTCGGCCAAAATATCATACTTGCTTCGGCGACGTAGAAAACGGGTTCTTTCTAGAGGAACATATAATTCCTGTCTATTGAAGTTAGTTGCAGACATTGTTTCTCACGGTCTTCGAAAAAGAGTCAATGCATGATTTTTCTTTACTTGTTTTTCTTCCGGTGTTAATACAAGGAACATCGAGTCGCTTTGGGTTAGCAATGTTGTGGTTTCGTTTGATATTCTTGTGGATCCTACCCAATAAAGAAGCCATCCGATTGACCATAGCAAAACCGCGAATGGGAATATTATGTACAAGAAGAGCGGGTTTCGTCTGGGCATGTGTTACTTTTAAGTTTGGTGCGGTAATATTCCTTGTTAATATCTAAGTGTATCGCTGGCAAATATGTTCTTTCGTTTTTGCTATTTTTATTTGACTTTTTATGTTCATTTGCTTTAAAATTCACAACTATCTGTTACTCTGGTTAGAGAGGAAAAGATCAAAAGTACACTAACGCGTGCGGGAGCATGTAATCTATATTTGGGTGGATTGGATTTGTTAAAATCGATTTAAGCATGAAACGTTTTTTTGGGTGAAGCGTTGTTTCGGTCTGTTTTCCGTGAAGGCTTTGTGATTGGTAATACACAAGTCTTTTAACGCTGGATAGAGCAGAGTGCTATTTCAATTAGTGTTATATAGGCGATGAAATAGTGCGAACGTTATGTTGTGATGAGGCTTCCAAGTTCATTGGGAAAGAGCAGTTGCTTAAGCTTAAGTTGAAGGCTATGCGCGCTGGCGTGTGGTTCAGGGCTTTGCCTAGGATTGACAGGGTACTTGTTGATTTGACGATTAAAGTTGCTCAGAGCATTCGTAGTCCGTCTTTGGCCAGCAGCATCCTATCGGTTGCGAGGAAGTTGGAAGGCTTGCTTGAAACAAAGTTCGCACGAGCCATTAGAGAAGTTGGTTTTCCCCTTGCGTGTAAGCTCAGTATGTTAGCCAGGAAATGGGGTAACTGGAAGGCTTGGGCGTGGGCGGGCGATGAGGGTTTCGCAATGTATTTAGCTGTCATGAGGCTTAACGGTTAGTCTAGTGAATGGTTTGCTGAGTGTAGTTGATTCGGTTTTGCTCTTCGTGTTTTTGGCTTTCTACGCTGGGCTATTTTACAATATGCCCGTTTTGGCTGCGGGAGTCCGCGACCTGCGAAAGAGTAGGCGAAAGAATTCAAGAGGTTATGCCGATGAAAAGGCAGCTTTGCCTTGTTTTTCGATTATTGTGCCTGTAAGGAATGAAAGGCCGGTTATTGGTAGAATTTTGGAAGCGTTAGATTGTTTACAATATCCGGTTGACAAATTTGAGATTGTGGTCGTTGACGACGGGTCAGTGGATGGAACAGCAGAAATATGCCGTAAGTTCGCTTCTTCGCATGGCAATTTTAAGTTATTGCAAAGAAACGTATCGATAGGCAAGGCTTCGGCTCTGAACTATGGGTTAGCGCAGTCTAGTGGTGAGATTATCGCGGTATTTGACGCTGACAATGTTCCTGCAAGTGATGCGTTATGGCGGGTTGCTGAATATTTTAGCGATCCCGAGGTGGCGGCGGTGCAGGGGCGGATTCATTCGATTAATTCGCACGAGAACATGCTTACGCGGTTTTTGGCCTACGAGGACGCTGTTTGGTGTGAAGCCTTTCTCCGGGGCAAGGATATCTTGGGGTTGTTTGTTCATTTGAGGGGTTGTTGTCAGTTTGTGAGGAGAAGCATTTTGGAGGATTTAGGAGGTTTTGACGAGGACACGTTGGCCGAGGATATTGAGATGTCCGCTAGGCTTACGGAGAAGAAGCACGTTATCAAGTACGCTTCGAATGTGCGGGCGTGGCAGGAGAGTCCTTCAACGTTAGCGGGTTTTCTTAAGCAGCGGACTCGGTGGTGCAGGGGTCATATGGAGGTGGCGTTGAAGTATGGTCGGCTGTTGAAGAGTCTGAACAGACGAAATCTTGATGCCGAGCTTACGTTGTTTCTGCCTTTTCTGGCGATGGCTTCGCTGCTTCTTTTCATGTTTGCGTCTTGGGGAGTTTTTTCTGCTTTGCCTTTTGACGCGGCGCTTGATATTTTGATGGTTTTTTCAACGTTTACCACGTACATACTGGTCTTTCTTGCAGGGTTTGCCTTGATCTACGTTTCTAAACCCAAGAGGGTGAAAAACTTGCTCTGGCTTCCCTTTGTTTTTGGTTACTGGTGTATACAGTCATTTGTGGCAGTGTACGCTGGTTTGCTTATTCTGTTTCGTCGACCTCGCCGGTGGATAAAGACGGAAAAGTCTGGTGTGGTGGCGAGCCCTGAATTTGCGTTGGAAAGCTCACATGCCGAGTATTAAGTTGAAAGGCTGCCGTCGCCAGAAAATGGTGTTTCTGTGAAAATCGCGATTGTGCTTGGTACGAGGCCGGAGATAATCAAGTTCTCGCCCATAATACGAGAATGTGAACGTCTGAGTCTTGAGTATTTTGTTTTGCACACAGGACAGCACTACTCGTATAACATGGACAGGGTGTTTTTTGAGCAGCTTAAGTTGCCTGGAGCGAAGTATAATCTTGATATCGGTTCGGGTAGTCACGGAAAGCAGACTGGAAAGATGTTGCAAGGCATCGAGAAGATTTTGCAGAGCGAACTGCCTGATGTGGTTTTGGTTGAGGGTGACACGAACACCGCATTTGCTGGCGCGTTGGCGGCTGTGAAGCTCGGTGTAAAGGTGGGGCATGTGGAGGCTGGGCTAAGAAGCTATGACAGAAGCATGCCCGAGGAGATCAACAGGGTTCTGGCTGATCACTGCTCGGATTTATTGTTTGCGCCAACAGAAAAGTCTGCGGGAATACTGTTACATGAAGGCATCCCGGAGAGCAAAATCTTTG
>CAZZLA010000174.1:0-3127 GCA_964655035.1 uncultured Candidatus Bathyarchaeia archaeon
GAATGAACTTGCCCTTGTACATGCGCGCGTACTCGTGGCTTAGGATTATGGCTCTTGCTGAGCCCAAGTGCAAGACGCAGTCTGGGTTCGGCGAAAAACGCGTGACTATATGCTGGTACTTGCTTGCGTTCGGCAGCGGTGGGAGACCTTTTCCCTCTTCTGCGGGTTTTTCTTTTTTGAGGGTTTCGGGCCAGTTTTCCTCAACTATTCTTTTCTGTTCTTCACTGGATAGGCTGTTGATCTCGTTAATCACCTTGCCAATTAAGCCTGAGAGGTCTTTTGCCTTCGTTTTCAGTTCCTGTCTTTCACTGATAATTCTGCCTATAAGTGCGCCTGCCTGAGCCTTTCCGCCGTGTTGCAACGCGTTCAGCAAGGCAGTTTTTCGAATAAGTTCTCTGAGGTCTTTATCGTTTTCCAGCGTCAATTGTTTACCGCTCATGAAGGTTAGATGGTTCTTTTAATCAAGAATTCCGCGAACGCTTTTAATTTTTCCTTCGCCTCGGACTTGGGCAAGAGCCTATCCACTTCGCTCCAGCTTTCTTTAACTATCCGTGCGGCAGTGCGTTTCACGTGCTCTACGGAGCCGTATTTCTGCATCAGTGCTATGGCTTCGTCGCGAAGAGCATGGTCTGAAGTGTGCATGTTAAGTATCTGGATGAGGCGTTTCTTTTCCGCGTTGCTTGCGTTTTTCAACGTGTGTATAACCATTAGGGTTCTTTTTCCTTCGGTTATGTCCTGTCCGACACCGCCCTTCTTCTTGGCGAATTCTTTCCCTGTCAAATCGAGAACGTCGTCTTGCATCTGGAATGCTACGCCTATGCTTCCAGCGAAGCGCCCCAGTTTCTCCACCAAATCCTTGTTCGCGCCTGCTAGAACAGCTGAGATTTTAGCTGCCATCCGCGCTAGAGTGCCCGTTTTGTAGGCGCACATCTGAAGGTAATCCTCCTCGTCCAAGGCGTCAGCGTTGGCGATGCCCCTGTGCCACGTGATGTCCATGGCTTGCCCCAAACTGAGGTTTATCATCTCCTGCACGTAAACCTCGTAGACATCGCGCAGCGTCTCAGCAGGGAACTCCGTTTTTTTCTCCATAAGTGGCAAAAGCGGCAGGTAGTACATGGCGTTTCCAGCGTTTACAGCGATGTCCACGCCGAAAATCTTGTAAGTGCACGGCTTGCCCCGCCTAAGCTCGGAAGAATCCTCAATGTCGTCAACAATTAGGGTGCCGTTGTGAATGACCTCGGGGATGATAGCGAAGTCCAAGCATTCCTCAGCGGCTTTCCCCAACGCTTCGCAGATAAGCAAAAACAATGCGGGGCGCCATCTTTTTCCGCCTCTGTCCAAAATTTCCCAGATGGGCTCGGCAACTCCTTTGTTCAAAGCTTCCAAGTTGCTGCTGTACAAGGGCGGGTTAACCTTGAAGAGGATAGAATCCGCCGAAAATTCCCGTGGAAGGTACTTTTCAATCGCTTTGTCGATTAAAGGTGCCTTTTCCTCAAGGAACTTTTCAATGTCCACGCTTAACGCGCTCCTCGCTTGGCGTAGCCTTCGACGTTAAAGCCTCTTGTTTTTAGCCACTCTGCGGTTTTGCCCGTCACCACAAGTGGCGTCTTTGCTAACTGCTGCACATTTTGGGCTCCCACCAGAAACATAACGGTTCTCAGCTCCTCCCTCAAAAGCGAAAGCATGTTTTCAGTTTCTTTTGCGCTTTTGGCTGCGGTTTGTAGTGCTGGCTGAGAAACACTTGCTAAACAGGCGTTAAGCGCAAAAGCCTTAGCCATGTCCATGCCGCTCCTAACTCCGCCAGAAGCGATTACTGGAATTTTGACGGTTTGAGCCGTTTCCACAAGGCTTACAGCAGTTGGGATGCCCCAGTCCCAGAAAGCGTCGCCTAAAGAGTGCGGGACGCTATTTGCTTCTGACCGGTAGTACTCGACGGCTGCAAAGCTGGTTCCGCCCGTTCCGCCGACATCTATCGCCTTCACGCCTGCCGCTTCAAGCCTTTTCGCGTCTCCCGCGGCGATGCCTGCACCCGTTTCTTTAACGATTACTGGCTTGTCAAGTTCTGCTGCGATTTCGCCGATTTTCGCCAGGACGCCTTTGAAGTTTGTTTGTCCTTCGGGCTGAACTGATTCGTGCAACGCGTTCAGGTGCACAGCTACGGCGTCCGCGTCTATCATGTCCACGGCTTTTTTCACCTCTTTTACGCCGTATCCGTTTGCGAGTTGGATGCCGCCTATGTTGGCGATTAGGAAGGCGGTGGGCGCCTTTTTCCTCGCTACTGAGAAGGTTTTCGCGAGTTTCGGGTTTTCTATGGCTGCGCGTTGGCTGCCTAATCCCATACCCAACTGCAGCGTTTCCACGGCTTCAGCTATGGCTGAGTTTATCCGCGTGGCTTCCGCTGATCCGCCAGTCATAGCGCCAACGATTAGGGGCGCAGAAAATTTGTGGTTAAAAACTGTGGTGGACATGTCAATTTTCGCCTTGTCAACCTCTGGCAAGGCACGGTGAACAAACTGGACATCTTCAAATCCCGTGGTGGCTTTTCTGGCTTGCGCCTTCTCGTTCAGGCAGATCCTTATATGTTCTGCTTTCCGATTTTCGGTTTGTTCCCCCAAATCTTACTCCTTCTCTATCACTGTACCTTCTACGGCTTCGCCCATAAGAGCTTTGTAAACGCGGTTCGACTTGGCCGCGTTCACCATCATCACTGGAATGCCCTGCGCTACGGCTGGGATGAGTTCCGATACCTTGCCGAGCATGCCGCCTGTAACGTCAGCTGCGGTAGACCCGCCAAGTTTCGTCTTAATTTTTTCAAGTTCACTCGCAGTCAGGTGCGCGTACAACTTGTGGTTTTTTTCCACCTTTGGGTCTACATCACACAATCCTTCAGTGTCAACGCCAATAATGATTTTCTTTGCGCCGAGTGTTCTTGCTAAGTGTGAAACTATCTGGTCGCCCGAAAGCACCGTGAATCCCAACTTCTCGTCAAGCGTTGCGTCTCCATAAAGAACTGGCACAAAACCCATTTTCAAGTACGACTTAAAAACCGCGTCTTCAAAGGTTTTGATTCTGCCGTTTTCCGTTACCACGCAGCATGAGGGGGCGACGCTTATGGCGGGGATGTTGT
>CAZZLA010000175.1:0-3127 GCA_964655035.1 uncultured Candidatus Bathyarchaeia archaeon
TTCCTCGCCAAATACGCCCGCAACAAAAACGTGGTTTCCGGACCCTACATTGAAAACGGCAGATGGGTCGTGCAGCTCAAGCACAGATTCACCGACGTTGTTGCGCTTCTTAGAGAGAAACTGCAGGACGGCGGCAGAAGCATAGGCGTGGCAGAGCTGATGTCGCAAGCTTTTCGAGAAAAGCTCACAGTTCTGGTCAACAGTGAAGTAGTTCAAGTCTACAAGCAAAACGAGTCGTTTGCGGAGTTCTTAACAGAGTTTCTTTCAGGCAAGCCTTTCTGGCTAGACACCGCTGAGACTAAACGCTAAGAGCACAGCGCCGATGAGCCAGCAGTAGAACGCGAAAAGGTAGAATTTCTTGCCCGCCAATGCCTTCCAAAGGAGTTTTAAAGCGAAATAGCTAGCCACCAGCGACACCGCTATGCCCACGAAGATTTCCGTCAAACCCACGCCTGCAAGCGTCAGCATCCCCTGCTGCTCATAAAGCGTCAAGCCTAAAGCGCCGACCACTGCCGGGACAGAAAGCAAAAACGAAAACTTGAAGGCTTTCTCGCGTCTCACTCCTATCATAAGCGCCGTGGCAATTGTTAACCCACTTCGGGACAATCCTGGAATCAAAGCGACGCCCTGAGCGGTGCCTATCGCCAAGGCTGCAATGTACGTAATGTTCTGCGTATGTTCCTGCCCCGTTTTTGAAACGTAAAGCACCACACCGCAGGTTATGAAGGCGCCAGCTATGGGCAGGAAACTGTTGCTGCTGAAGTACGTTTCTATGGTGCCGCTGAAGACCACGCCGATTAATGCTGTAGGAACGGTTCCCACGATTATTAGGGGAATTAGTTTTCCGTTTTCCGATTTGACGTCGCCTTTTACAAGTGCTACGAGGACTAGTTTGATGTCTCTTCGGAAAAAGAGAAGAATAATTATGAGCGTTCCCACGTGCAGCGTGACATCGAAGAGCAAGGGCAGAGTTAAACCCAACAGTTGTTCAGTTATTCTGAGATGCCCTGTGCTGGAGATTGGAAGCCATTCTGTCACGCCTTGAATGAAACCTAATATTGCTGCTTGTATCGGATCCATGCACAGCCCGCGCGCGCTCTTTTATTGCGTAACGGAATGGTACCAGCTGATTATGTACTCGGGCAGTTTCAGTCCTCTTTGACCCAACCTTTCAGCCAGCTTAACAGGCAAGGGGCTTAAGACGTAGGCTGCCCGCGTGTAAAACCGCCGTGGAGTGCCCGATTTCACTTCTTCCTCCAAGACTATTTTCACGTCTGCTTTCTTGGCTAAGGTTGAATCTGGAGAGCCAGTTATCGCCAGCACAGTGCCGTTGAACTTTTTAATCACATCTGCCCAGAGAATTACTGGTTTGGTTTCCCCCGTGAAAGATAACAGGATTTCAAGGTCTCCAGCTCGCGGATGAGGAGTGTTCACGCCTCGGGTGACGTACACGTTGTCGCCTAAGAAGCTTTTAATATGAAAAAGCCTGATGGCCGTCATTTTGGCGATTTCGTTTGCGGTGCCTTTCCCGCCTAGGAACACGTTGGTTCGTTTTTCCATGAGGTCAACGAGTTGGGTGTAGGCTTCCGACTTTATGTTTGCGTCTATCATGGCTCCTATCTTTTCGAATTCTTCTTTGCAGAGTTTGAAAACGTCTTCTACTTCCAGGTTTCTGAAAATAGCTTCAATCATCATGCACAAGAGCGAAAGCGTGCCCAACTCGAAAATGTCACCCATCATGCCCGTCTCGCTGTACTCGAAAGAAGGCTTAAGCCGCCCTCGGCCTTTAACGTGAACCACATGGCCATATTGGCGGGTGATTTGAGCTAACGGCGATTCCAAACCAGAAGTGATGAGTCCAATTGTGAACTTGGATGTTTTCTTTTCTTCAATGTACCGTGCCAAGTCCTGAGCCATCACTAGCGGGTCATCTGAGTAGCCGCTTCCAGAATTAATTAGGAGCAACGTCTTCTTGTAGCGGCGTTCAAGGTCACGGGCGGCATCGTACATGCTTTTGCCTGGAAACCCAGGGTCATCCGGCGTTAAAACCACCTTGTTTCTCCAGCCGACTTGGCTTAGGGCTATCTGGCTCATAGCAGCATTTAACGAGTAAAGCGACCTGCCTGAACCGGCGCAGACGACGCAGTCAGCGGCTTTCAAGGCTTCATATAAGGGCGCGAGGTTTTTTCGTCTGATGCTTAGTATGTTATCTCGTATTTTGTTGACGTATCCTATGCTGCTTATCTTCTCTCTTATGCTGACGACACCTCAATTCAGAGAGTTCTGACACTCTATATTATTTTTGTGCTTCCAAACCTACGCCTTACGCGTTCACGCTTAGCAGTTTGCTTTTGTGGTTAAAAGAAAAGCGGAAATATCACCTCGCGTTGAGTATAGTCAAAAATATTAGGGGATTCTGGTTTTATTATGGCGGCTGACAGAGAATCTTCTGCTGAGAAAGAAGGAAGCCAAATTTTTCAAGAGGCGACAATAGACGAGGTTATCAACCTTCTCAAATCCGACTCTGAAAACGGCTTGAAAGAATCCGAGGCAGAAAAGAGGCTGAGACGCTATGGGTATAATGAAGTCTCTGAGAAGAAAGTCAACCCGTACTTGAGCTTCGCCAAAAAGTTCTGGGGTCTCACCGCTTGGATGCTTGAAGCCATAATCATACTCTCATGGTTTCTGCAGAGATACACGGACTTGTACATAGTCACTGGACTGCTTGTTTTCAACGCGGTTCTGGGCTTCACGGAAGAGCAGAAAGCTTCTGGCGCTGTTGAGTCTCTACGGGAAAGACTCCACGTTAACGCGAGAACGCTGAGAGACGGAGAATGGAGGACTCTGCCGGGCAGAGAGTTAGTGCCGGGCGACATAGTTCGAGTTAGAGCTGGTGACTTTGTTCCTGCAGACCTGAAAGTGGTGGCAAGCACGCTTGAAGTTGACCAGTCAGCCTTGACAGGAGAATCGGCGGTAATCGAAAAGAAAACAGGTGACATGCTGTATTCAGGGTCAATAATAAAAAGAGGCGAATCAACGGGAATCGTGGTTCTAACAGGAACCCAGACTTACTTCGGAAGAACCGCGCAGCTCGTTCAGATAGCCAAGCCAAAGATGCACATTGAAA
>CAZZLA010000176.1:0-3110 GCA_964655035.1 uncultured Candidatus Bathyarchaeia archaeon
TATCATATGCTATGGCATGTTTGATTCTGCTTCTTTTAAATAGCATATTTGCATTTAATACCTTTACTTGGAGGAATTTGTATGGTCGTTCATTTTGTTTCATGGGACACGGCACGTGACCTGATGAAGGAGGCTAACCGCCTATATGATTTGGCGGGCACGTTTGACTGCGTGGAAAAAGGCGACCTCGTAGCCGTCAAACTGCATGTGGGCGAGCTGGGCAACCCGTACTACGTGCAGCCGTTTTTCGTCCACGACATAATCCACAGGGTTAAGGAGGCAGGGGGCAAGCCGTTTCTTACAGATTCTAACACGTATTATCACGCGCAACGCAACAATGGATACGACCACATGATAACGGCGTTGACGAACGGGTTTAACATGGCGCCTTTCATCGTGGCGGATGGGCTTAGAAGCGAGAATTACCGAACAGTGAAGACAAAGGGCATACTGCAAGAAATCGAAGTGTCCGGCGCAATCGCCGAGGCGGATGCCATGATCGTGGTGTCACATGATAAGGGTCACGAGCTAAGCGGCTTCGGCGGCGCCGTAAAAAACCTGGGTATGGGCTGCGCGCCGCGGGCTGGCAAACTGCGTCAGCACCGAACCGTAGGCTTGGAAATCGACACTTCAAAATGCATTGGCTGCGGAAAGTGCAAGGAGACATGCGAGATGCACCTGCCCGAAATCATTGAGGGCAAAGCTCGAAACACCTCGCTGCTGTGCATGCGTTGCCCCATGTGCATTGAAGCCTGCCCCGTGGGTGCCATTCGATTCGTCGACAAGGAGAACCTCGGCAGGGCGTTGGCGTCTGCGGCGTACGGCGTGCTTTCCACATTCAAGCGTGGCAAAGTGTCGTACGTGAGCTTCGCCAAGGACATCACAGAGTACTGCGATTGCCTGTCTGGTCCCGGCGAGGTCGTGATGAAGGACGTGGGCATCTTCGCCTCTGGCTCGCCTGTTTCCATTGACGCTGCCTTCCTCAACCTTATTGACTACAAGGTCTTCAACGACGCTTATCACGTGGATTGCATGTTGCAGGTTCAAGAAGCGAAAGTCCTCGGCATCGAAGGCGAAATGAAGCCAGAGATACGTAGAATAAGCTGATTTTGCCACTCTGCGGGAAAGCTTTTTAAGGAATCAGAGAGTTCATTTGCCAGCATTGGCGGGTGAGTGGAGCTTCCCACCCGTTCCGCCATAAACAAAACCCGGGAGCAGGGAGGCAAAAAGTAGTTGAAAATAACAACCAAAGACCTGGCACTAACCACAATCTTCGCTGCGTTATACGCAGTACTAGTTTACGTTTTCGCTTCAATATCATTCTACGCACTGCAGTTCCGAGTCGCAGGCGTGTTACGACCTGTCATCGCAAAAAAATGGATTCTGGCAGTCGGCTACGCATTGGGTGTGGTGATCGGTAACATCTTCAGCCCCTTCGGCGTCTACGACCTGCTGTTTATGCCTCTCATGAGTTTAGTTGCGGGCTTGGCGGGGTATCTAGTGGCTAAGCCCTTCAAACAGAACAGCTTTGTAGCCGGCGCCGTAATAGCCATGATCATTCCGATAAGCATCAGCTGGATGCTCAGCCAACTTTTCGGAGACTCCATGCTGGCAACATTGCCGTACCTGCTGATTGCCGAACAAATCATCTGCCTCATCGGAGCATGCATGTTCAAACTCATCGAAACACGATTCAAATGGTGGCAAGGATGAAAGAAAAATGCGTAGTAGTATTAAGCGGCGGACCCGACTCCGCAACCGTGGCTTACTGGGCTAAAAAACAAGGATACGACCTAAGCGCCATAACGTTCAAGTACGGTCAAATAGCAACCAAAGAAACCGAATGTGCTAAGAAAATCGCCGCGAAACTCGGCGCCCCAATAAAGGTCATTGACCTCTCAACGTTAAAAGAGGTCTTTGGAGACGTCACCTCGCTTTGCAACGCGGATATTCCCATGACGTCGAGCTTCAGCCAGCCCATAATCGTCCCGTTCAGAAACGCCATTTTCCTTTCCGTGGCGGTTTCGCACGCCGCTTCGATCTGCGCAAATAAAATCTTCTACGGCGCCCAAGGTTCTGACGAGCCGTTTTATCCAGACTGCAGGCGAGAATTCTACAAAGCCTTCGAAACAGCCGCAAGCCTCGGAACGGGTACAGCGATGTCTATTGAAGCGCCCTATAGCGGCAAACCCAAATATGAAATGCTCAGGGTGGGTGCGGAGCTCGGCGTGCCCTTTGAACTCACGTGGTCCTGCTACATTAACGGGTTGAAACACTGTGGAAAATGCGAGTCGTGCGTGAACCGCAAGAAAGCATTTACGGAAGCGGGGATACGTGACCCAACCGAATACGAAGAGTAAGCTACACGAGTGTTTTCTGTTTTTCTCCCTTAACGAAGCTGGAAGCCCTGACACCGATTAACCTGATTTTGCGGTCACTTCTCAAGTAAGACTGAAGCAGTTCTCTCGCCGTCTTCTGCAAGTCTTGCAGGCGACTAGTCATAAAAGGTAGGGTTTTGCTGCGTGTGTGCGTTTCAAAGTTCTCGTAGCGCACTTTGACGGTGACTGTTTTGAAAAAAAGCTTCTGCGCCGTCACTTCTCTAGTGACGTCTGCGGCAAGCGCGTCCAGCGCCTTCAGCACGGCTTCCATGTCGTCGGTGTCTTCTTCAAACGTGGTTTCGTGGCTTATGGATTTCACCTCGGTTCTAGCTTCCACTTCGCTTCGGTCTATGCCGCGTGCCATCAGGTGCATCTGTGTGCCCATCACGCCGAAAGCTTCAGTCAGCATGGTGGGGTCGTAACGTGCCAGGTCGCCGATGGTGTTTACGCCCATCCTTTTTAGTTTAGCCTCGGTTTTGCGTCCCACCCACAGGAGCCTGCGAACGGGAAGTGGCGCCAAGAAAGCTTCCGCCTCGCCATCTTTGACTATGGTTAAGCCGTCTGGTTTCTGGTAGTCGCTGGCTACCTTTGCGATGAGCTTGTTGGGTCCTACGCCTATCGAGCAGGTGAGGCGTTCTTTCTCTTTTATCGCGTGTTTCAGCTGTTTGGCGTACGCCTCGGCTGCGGCGTAGTCTTTGACGGCGGCGGCCGCCAGGCCGTCGGCGTTCAGCT
>CAZZLA010000177.1:0-3105 GCA_964655035.1 uncultured Candidatus Bathyarchaeia archaeon
GCACAAAGTTGTTTTATACGCTCTCAGCACCTGCGTCTGGTGCAAAATGACCAAACAGTTCCTGAAAGACAACGAAGTCGAATACGATTACACAGATGTCGACCTCTGCACCGAAGAAGACAAGCAAAAAATCCGCCAACACATCCAAAGCAAAGGCGGACCCCTAAGCTACCCCACCACAATCGTAGACGACAACGTCGTGATCACAGGCTTCCGCAAAGACCTGCTGAAGGAGGCGCTTGAAATATGACCGAAATAACCATCGACATGGTGCGAAAAAGAGCCGAAGCCGACGCAAAAACCTACGGGTACCACCTAGTTCCAGACCCAGACCTTCTCAAAGCCTTTCTCGAAGGACTAAAAACCAATGAAGAACGCTACGGGTACCCCTCATGCCCGTGCAGGCTAGCTTCAGGCAAGTTCGAGCTTGACAGAGACATAATCTGCCCGTGCGACTACCGAGACCCTGACGTCGCAGAATTCGGCGCGTGCTATTGCAGGCTCTACGTGAAAACAGACGTTTACGAAGGCAAAAAAGAGTTGCCCACCGTCCCCGAACGCCGACCACTGGAAAAACAGTCCAGAGTCTACACGGCAACGGCTGAAACAAAGGCGGCTGCCGAAGAAAAACCCGCAACTGTTGCTACGGAAAAGCCAGAGGCAACACCTAAAACTAAACCGAAGTTATGGTACTGCAAGCAATGCGGCTACGTGGTTTTCAGAGACGACCCACCCTACGTCTGCCCAATATGCAAAGCGAAAAAGGAAATGTTCGCGGAGATAAAAACGCGAATCGACTTCATCTGACACGCGCCTTTCAGCTTGAAACCTCTATTTCGATTTTTTTCCAATCCTCTCTTATACCTTTCAGAGCATTTACACCGCCAACCATCATTCCAGTCAGTATTCTCTCAACAAAGTCGCCAAGGGGGATCTCCTCACCGTCAACCACAAGCTTCATCTTCAATCAACATCACCTCACACTATGCTTTAAAGCGCAGACAGTAAAAGTTTTTGTAGAAAGAAAACTCTCATACACAGAGAAGGGAAGCTTATGAAGAAACCGGAAATTAACCTTGAACCCAAAGCCCGAGCGCTTAAGGTAATTGAACTGCTCGAAAAAGAGCATTCAGACGCAAAAATAGCCTTGCACTACTCTAACCCTCTTGAACTGGTTGTGGCAACCATGCTCTCCGCCCAAAGCACCGACGAAACCATAAACAAAGTAACCAAGACACTGTTCAAAAAATACGCGAACCCCGAAGACTACGCCAACGCAGACCTGAAAGAGTTGGAGCAAGACATTCGTTCAACGGGCTTCTACCATAACAAAGCCAGAAACCTGCAAAACGCCGCAAAAATGCTGGTGGAAAAGTACAACTCGAAAGTTCCCAAGACCATGGAGGAACTGATTAAGCTTCCAGGGGTTGCGCGAAAAACCGCCAACATAGTTCTAACCTACGCGTTCGGCGTCGTTGCAGGCGTAGCCGTGGACACCCACGTGCGCAGACTGGCTCAACGGCTCGGGTTCTCTGAGAACAATGACCCAAACAAAATAGAACAAAACTTGATGAGCATCGTGCCAAAGGATAAGTGGATGCGGCTCACGGACTTGCTGATTTTTCACGGCAGACGCGTATGCACCGCGAAAAAACCCAACTGCGCCGGATGCGTGCTAAACAAGATATGCCCTTCCGCTTTCACGTTTAACTGAAACGACACCAATTTATAAGACGAAGTTTCTCTCTTCACATTGAGGATCGTTTTGAAATGGCAAACCAAATTAAGGTTGGAGACAAGGCACCAGACTTTACTTTGCACGACACTGACTTGAAACCGCGAAGCCTGAAGGAATTCCTCGGGCGCAAGGTAGTTTTAGCCTTTTTCGTCGGCGCTTTCACCTCTGTCTGCACCAAAGAGATGTGTGCCTTCCGAGATTCAATGGCAAGACTAATTGACCTGAAAGCCCAAGTAGTCGGGGTAAGCGTGAACGACCCCTTTTCGAACAAGGCTTTCGCCGAAAAAAACAGATTGCCATTTCCGATACTGAGCGACTACAACCGCCAAGCCATAAAGGCTTACGGCGTGGAAACCCCTCACTTCGAAGGTCTAAAAGGCTACACGGTTGCCCAACGCTCCATTTTCATCGTCGACAAAAACGGCGTAGTCTGTTATGTGTGGATAACAGAAGACCCGACCATAGAACCAGACTACAAGGAAATAGAAAGCGCCTTAGAAAAAATAAAGTAGGCAACACAACGCTCACTCTTTCTTTTTCATCCAAACCGTGTAGAAATAACGTTTGATTCCGTCACCTTCGATAGAAGAAACATTTCTGATTTCGTTGATGACGAAGTAACCTGAGAAAAGTCTGATCAGCAGTTTTTCCGTGAAGTGGTTCCACCCTGGCCCCTTTTTTGTAGCTGAAGCAGGTGAGCAGGTAGTCACCGCCTTTTTTCAGAACACGGTAAATCCCTTTGATGAACTTGGGTCTATCCTCGATTTCTACGTGGTGGAAGCAGCCCATGTCAAAAACGAAATCAAAATCCTCGTCTTCGAAAGATAGGCCAACGAAGCTTTGCGTCATTAAATTAATTTTGACGTTTGTATACCCCGCTTTTTCCTTAGCGTATTCTATAGCCCTCTGTGAAATGTCTATTGCTGTAACTCCGAAGCCTTTTTCGACTAGGTAAACCGTGTTGGTTCCAGCACCGCAATAAAGATCCAACGCCTTGCCTTTTTTATCAGCCCTTTCTCGACGAACTCGACCAATATGGGGCGGGGTTTGCCGAGTTCCCATCCCCAAGATTCCATTGGGTACCTGCGGTAAATTTGATCCCATTCGTCATAATTCGAGTTCATAAAACCACTCGCAATAGTAAGTAGCCTAAACTCAGCTAATTTAGACTTCGATCAAACGCATAAGAGTTATTAGTGTGAATAAAGGTCTTTGCGTGTGCAACGGTGACTTGTTGCGTGTCCTTTGAAATACAAGAATTGCCTGATGTTATAAGAGTAATTGTCCTGTTGAATCTCAGTAAAGGCAAGCGGGTGTCAAAATCCACGCTTATTCGTCGAAATGACAGGGTCTGTGCAAGCTACACT
>CAZZLA010000178.1:0-2229 GCA_964655035.1 uncultured Candidatus Bathyarchaeia archaeon
GCGCTTGTCTGTCCCTACGGGTTTCTCTAAGACCGCTCCAGAACTTCGTCATCCCCGAAGCGGGTCAGCAAACCCGTGCTTGCTTTCTGGAGCCCGTCGTCATACCTGCCTTAGGGCATAATAATTCTTTAGGTTTAGTGGTTTCTATATCCATTTTATTGTTGTTTGAGGGTGTTACATCTGTTTTTGCAGGTGTGTTTTGGGGGTTTGCTTGGTTCATTTTTGTTTTCCTCTGGTAATTAACTGTTGTTACGGAATATAAGGTTTATTTCTGACTATACCATGTGGGTTTCGAGCAAATTTTAAGTATTTGTTTCGTGTCTTTTGTTGTTTTGAAGGTGGTTGGATTGGCTAAGAAATCAATTAAATTGTTCGTGCGCAGTCGTAAGCAAGGGTCTTATATCGCATCTGTCCCTTTGATGAAATTAGAGAAATTTTCTAAATCTCCTGAAAAATCTAGGCGTTGGAGTTTTAATGATGGCTGGCTAATTCTTGAGGCGTTTTGAATTTTCTTGGTCGTGCCAACGGCATGTATTTGTCTTGGACTAAATTTTAGTCTTCTCTCTCGTTTTATTTCCTATTGTTTTTTCTTTCTTCTTTTCTCTTCTCTTTCGTTTTATTTCCTATTGTTTTTTCTTTCTTCTTTTCTCTTCTCTTTAAGCTGTCTATGTCGCCTCTCTCTATCTCTCTGCTCTCTCTATGCTCCACACACAAAACAAAGTATTGTTTAGCGTTTGCGTTTCTTGAAGTAGACCAATAGACCTATGATGACTAGAACTACTAAAGCTGTAGAAGCCACGACGATTGTTGTCGGGAAGGGTCCTTGTTGCGGTTCTGGAGGTGGGGTAGATGGGTCTTGGTTTATGGTGAAGTGTATTGTCTCAGATGCGTTCATTAGATACTCATAGGGGTCATAGTCGTCATATGGATTTCTATAAAAAGTTCTTGCTTTAACGTCTATTTTTAGACTGTGCCCTCCTCTGGTCAGCCCATCTAAAATCAATGAATAATTTGTGGTAGGAGTGTCTTTAAGATGCGGGTCCAAGTACGTACCATTTAGGTTTCCATCCAAATATACCCAAACACAATAGTCACCAATGAGAGGGGTTCCAGAATTGTCGCCCAACCAGTAGAAGTTCCATGAATCAGGCTTTGTTACAGTAAGAACTAATTCAACCGTGTTTACGGTATAAGCCTCTCCGTTCTGTGGTGATTCCACCTTAAACGTAGGCATTTCTGTGTTGTGTACAAATGGGTAAAGGGGGCGTGGTCCAGCTGAAGCTAAACTTGAGAAATGCAAAGCAATTGCAACCAATAGAAGTGTCGAGATGAGTGTTAGTGCCAATGCTGTTCTCTTCATAACAGCACCACATAATAATGTGTTGAACTTTCACTTAGCCTTTGTTCTCGCTGACTTATGCGCGCGCTAACGCCATTTCCTCTTTCCACTATTTTTCCCGACCATTTAAGCCATCAACTAAACCTTCAGCGCGCGTTCTTAATGCTTTCAAGTTTGCTTTCTATCACTCTTATTCTCCAAGTCGTGGCGGGGGTACGGTGGGGGTACCATGTGTTTCGGATGAATGGTATCCCCCTAAAATTACAGTTATTTTGTTCAAGGTTTGCGTAACGTTTGGCTTTTGTGTGTCGTTCGGCGCGCAAGCGGGAGCGCAACGCGCAACGCCTTTTCTATATTCCTTGTGCTGTATGTATAAATATGAGAATGTTAAGAATTTAAAAGCGTGGGGTCGTAGTCAAGCCAGGCATGACGACGGGCTCCAGAAAGCAAGAAATTACGTTTGCTGACCCTTTGGGGAATGACGAGTTTCAGGAGCTGTCATGAAGAAACCCGTAGGTCGCAAGTTCAAATCCTGCCGACCCCACCATTACTTTCCCTTCTTGATATTACCGCATACTCGTAAACTAGCGCGCGCTTGACAAAGACGGCTCTCTTCGATTCGGAACTCCCCGCAAAAAAGAAAAGGGGACTACTTCCGTTTTCGGAAGTATCTGGGGAAGTCGCCTCTTGTTTCAGCTACGAGTTCAAACCCTGAGTTTACGGCGTTTATCAGTTCTTCTTCGGTTCGGACTACCAAACAGAACCATTTCTGTCTGTCGCCTGTGTAATACGATTTCGATATGTGTATGTAGATTTCAGTCGAACGGATTGACTTGTGACCTAACTGGTATTTGACTTCCATTAGGTCTCTTGTGTCGTGGTAAAGGGTT
>CAZZLA010000178.1:2239-3096 GCA_964655035.1 uncultured Candidatus Bathyarchaeia archaeon
TGTCTTTTTTCGTTGCGTGCAGAAATAGTCTCTAAGGTATCTGCTTTTTGGCTGGAAAACGTTCTCTCCGTGCGTTCGCGGCAACGTGTTTAACATTCCGATTAGCTTGTCGCTGATTTCTAAAGTTCGCGGATTGCCTCCTTTCTCTGGCAATGATACAGTTATCGTCTTTTTCTCAAGCACTAAATCCGTCCATTTCAGTCTGCATAGTTCTCCGATTCTCATTCCTGTTTCCTTTAGCATCTGCAGAACTGTCGCTGTTGTTTTTCCGCAACTCGCGATTAAAACGTCAAGCTCTTGTTCTGTCGGTAGAAAAGGCAGCTTGTCAATCTTTTTGTATTTTGGCGCTTCCCATCGAATCTTCTTGAATTTGAGAAAAGTTCCGTACGTGTCCACAGCTTTCAGCTTGGTAGTTACTGCCCAATGGCATCTTTTCTCATCGGATAGTAACAGCTTAACCGCTTCGGGGTCTGTTAGGTCTGTTAAGGTCAACATCTGCTTTAGCATTCTCACTCTCGGCTTCCATGTTGCTTCTGGTCTTCCCTGTTTCTTCTGGTCTATTCTATAGTTCTCGATGTCTTCCAAAAGCTGTTGAGTCTTGCTGGCAACCTCGCTGTTTACCTCGGCGCTCGTTGCAAAAGTATCTGCGTTCGCCGTCGTACCTGTCTAGACTACAGCCCCACCTATACATGAGGCATTAAGTTAACTGACAACAATAAAAATATATGCGTTATCATCGCCTCACACATTAACCGTTGAAACAACACCAAAACGCTTAAACCCCACACGTAACCACACAACAAAAGCGAAAGGTTAATGAAGGAACAGTTATGTGTATTGCTGGGTTTGCCGGCCAA
>CAZZLA010000179.1:0-3092 GCA_964655035.1 uncultured Candidatus Bathyarchaeia archaeon
ACAAAGAATCGCACAATTAGGTGATAACACCTGCATTCTATCAAACTCTGAAGCAACCCCGTCGCCTCCTCCTACAACCGAACCGACCCCTACGCCTTCCTCGACGCCCGCGTCTACACCTACACCGACCCCAACATCAACCCCCACTCCAACGCCCACGCCTACGGCGACCCCAACACCAATAGATTTCTTCTCAGTGGAAGTACTATACGGAATAGGCATAGTCATCGCAGCCGCTATAATCATAATAATCTTGGTTATGCTGAAAAAGAGGAAGAAATGAGGCTAAACCGTATCGTTGCATTAGGGCAGAGTTGAAAACCCAGCGACTTCAACACAACAAACCAGATAGCATTCGGGTATATTGCTATTTTCGCTTTCTGAAGAGTTTGATGCCGTCGCAGTCCCAGACGTATTCAAATCCTGCTTCTACAAGTCGCGCGCGCGGACTAAATTACCCGAAATCTTTCATTGCAGCGTATGGGAAGCGACAGCCAGATCAAAAGGAAACTCTTCCAAGTGAAATTCCGTAGGGGAATATACCCTACGTTGTGAAATATGTACGGGAAATGTGGAAAATGCAATGTTCTCTTAGCGAGCGCTATAGAGACTCTTCTAGTTTTTAGCATTGCAAAGAAGCGCGCGTGGCATAAAGACCCTTCCAAGTTCTATTCTCATTCAAAGTATGTCAATAATAAGATTTTTAAAATGAGCATCCCACTTGGACTCTATTCTTGAATGTCATGAAGTAAATCCGCGGGTCATTTAGAAAACAAATAAAACCTAGGGCTTAAATGATTACAGCGAGCTTGGTTGCTAATGGTCCAATACATCGAGTTTCGAACCACATTAATCAACACCGAGTTAGGTGAAGCTTACACATGGATTGAACTGAGAAACCAGGTTGAACAGAACCTAACAACTAAGAAGTTGTTTGATGACTGGGATAAAGAAGCTGTTTTAAGTCTTATCTCGCCTTACCTTGATGAAGCGGAAAAACATGATTCGTGCAGGTATCTGGAGGCTCTTGAAGTAATGTTTGAAGAAATACGGGACAATGACGCCGTTATCGTAGTTGAAAATGAATGCATGCGAAGAGTTGTTCTTGCTCTTGTTGAGTATCTGTGCCAAGAGAGCTACGGCAAAAAGAGGAAGTAGGCACGTTTCATGGGGACTGCAAGACAGGCAGGTTTGTTTTCTTGTTAGAAATCTGGAAGTTGCTAGCGCTCTGTTCAGCCTGATGGCATTTTAGCAGCGTTTAAGATCCGCTCTCCAGCGAATCAAGCAGCTTGAAACCAGTGAGGCGAATCAAAGTTTTGCATCTGTGGCACTGTATCACTAGTTCCTCCAAGATGTCTCGTCTAGTTTTCATTCCTTTGATCGAGATCGAGTGCGTGTCTTCTGTTTCATCATCTGGAGACATGTTGACTCCGCATGTTGGGCAAGGGAAATCCCCGCTGCCTTCAATTTTAGTTAAATCTACTTTGTACTCGAGGAGTAGCTTTGTTTTCATTTTCTTGTTCACTTCCAGTTTTCTGATTAACGTGCGATTTTGCAGTCTTTGCGCGCCAAGCAGTCTTCGCAGAAGAGCCGCTTCGCTTTAGTTTGGCAGTCCAGTGTTATGTTGCTGTACACGTTAGTTCCAACTCCTTTTGTTTTTGATATTACATCGCGGATTCTAAATATAAAGGTGTTTGTGATTTGTTCATAATTTATCCTAATTTTTAAGCAAACGTCGATAAAAATATCATATAAACGCACGTATAAGCAGTAATTTAATAAAATTCGGAGCGTTAGTCTAAAATGATAAATAAACGCGCTTCCAAACGAAAATTCAATAACATTAAGCAGCCGAAAAATAGAAGAAAAACGTTGAGAATATGAATTAATGAATGTAAGTTAGGTTTTTGTTTTGGTCTTCCCTAATTTCCTTCATCGACTTATACTGCGCTTCCACTAGAATCTTCAAGGCATCGATATTCTTCTTTATAGCCTCCAACTCAGCGCCTTTCTGCAGTATCCCTGACTTTGCCAGCTGTTCGCTGATGTTGCTAACTGATATCTCCAGCACTTTAACCTTGAAAGCAAATATCTGAAGCGCATAAAGCAAACTCAACTGAGACGACAGCCTTTCCAAACGGTCTAACTCGAGAGTTTTTCCCATGAAGGCTTTGACCTTTTGTTCCTCAGAAGCATCTTTCGATTGAAGTATCTGCTCATAGGCAGCTATCTGTTTTGACGCGGTTTCTTTGCCTTCGTCAAGGCCTTTTTGGATTCTCTTTGCCGTCTTGTCCAGCATCTCTAAGACTTCATCCAACGCAAACTCTACCTCTTCATTGCTCCCCTAAATGGTGCAAGGGTTATATGTTATTTTTCCTTCGCTTTGCGAAATATAAAATGCAGTATGCGGTTAAATCCTGAAAACGGGAAGCGGCATCAACTCTGTTTACTTGTTGTAGCAAAATAAAGAGGCAGCGTGGTGGTTTGTTCCACCCACTCTCGCCTATTGTGTTATGGTTTTGTTTCAAAAGGCTTACTCTACGACTTTTTCCCAGCTTTTGAAGAAGTCTAGAACTTCCTGGCATCCGTAGGTCTTCAGTTTCTCCCTGAGTTCTACTCTGTCAACCACGGCTTTCTGGAAATCCCAAATTTGACTAGCTTTGTCCGTAAGATACAGAATACCATCAGCGCCTGCTCTTCCAGCGCGAACTGAAAGCGTTACTAGTTCGCTTGGAGCGGGGACTTCTGCTGGATTGTCTCCAGGACCGAAAACGTACAGCGCTATGTTGAGGGGTACGTCTTTTAAGAGTTTTTTGAATCCACGCGTAAGCATTTCCCAGTACCATGGGGTGGCGTAGTTCTTGCTGAACATGACAACAAGGAATTCATCAGTTAGTGGAGCTAGGTCGTCGAAGTTGATGCCGAAGCGCTCGTAGCTGCTGACTGGATCTGGAAGGACGCCAATGACGAATTTCTTCTTTGCACGGTCGCGTACTCGTTCACTTACGAGCTTCATGTACTCGGTGACTTCTTTCCTGCGCCATTCAAGCCAGCTAAGTCCGCTTTTCTTCCAGAGTTCTTTGCAGCGCGGG
>CAZZLA010000180.1:0-3038 GCA_964655035.1 uncultured Candidatus Bathyarchaeia archaeon
GTCAGGTCGCAAACACCAAAAATCGAGGCTAAAGAAAAAATCAAGCTTAACCCGAAAGCCAGAAGCAGACGAAACTACGAACAGCGTATAGTTCTGCAGAGAAAAACTGGCCAGAACTGGCTCTAAACGCATTAGATGACACTTCTTTTAAGATCAAAATTCATTCTCGCGTCAGAGTAGTTTATCTATCGCCCGGCTAAAACCTTAAACGGTATCTTAACCTTGAACACGGATAACGCGGCACGCGAGGTAATAAACGCCCTTCTTCTTCTGCCACATCCCACTCGCGATGACGTGAACCGCATCAAAACCCAAGTCGCCGCCAAACATCAACTGGCAAGAATCCTGTCAAACGCCGAAATAATAGCCGCGTTAACCTCAAACGAAAGACCCGATCTTCTGCCCGTTCTTCTGAGAAAAACCACGCGAACCATCTCCGGCGTCACCGTAATAGCCGTTATGACACAGCCACAACCCTGCCCGCAACCCGAACCCTGCGCCTACTGCCCAGGAGGACCCACACAAGGCGTACCACAAAGCTACACGGGACATGAGCCAGCAGCCATGCGCGGAAGCCAAAACAACTACGACCCGTACTTGCAGGTGCAAAGCCGCATCGAACAGCTCATAGCTATAGGCCACCGCGTGGACAAAATCGAACTCATCGTCATGGGCGGAACCTTCCCAGCCACGCCACCCGAATACCAAACACGTTTCATCCAACGATGCCTAGACGCCATAACAAGCAAAGAATCCGCAAATCTCGAAGAAGCAAAAAAGCACGCGGAAACAAGCAGAATCCGCAACGTGGGCATAACCGTTGAAACTCGCCCAGACTGGTGCAAGGAACCGCATGTTGACGCCATGCTGGACATGGGTGTGACCCGAGTGGAAATCGGCGTTCAAAACCCGGATAACGAGCTTTACCGTTTTGCAGGCAGAACCCATACGGTTGCAGACGTCACCGAAGCCACACGGGTTGCCAAAGACGCTGGCTTAAAAATCGTTTACCACCTCATGCCTGGCATGCCCGGTTCAAACCCCGCAAGAGACTTAAAAGCCTTCAAACGCGTTTTCACAGACCCAGCCTTCAAACCTGACATGATAAAAATCTACCCCTGCCTAGTAATAGACGGCACAAAAGCGTACAACTGGTACCGTGAAAGCGTTTACAAACCCTACACAACAGAAGAAGCCGCAAACCTAATCGCTGAAGTCAAAAAAGCGCTTCCGCCTTGGATACGAGTAATGCGCGTGCAACGCGACATTCCAGCAGGACTGATAGTGGCAGGCGTGAACAAAAGCAACCTCCGCCAACTTGTCCAACAGAAACTAGCTGAACACGGCGACAGATGCTCTTGCATCCGATGCAGGGAAGTAGGTCACCGCTTGGCCGTAGATAACGTAACACCTAATTTAGAACAAATCCAAATTTTAACCAACTGCTACCAAGCGTCTGAAGGAAAAGAAATCTTCATTTCAGCGGAAGACCCGGAAAACAACGTGTTAATCGGCTACTTGCGCCTACGCGTTCCCTCAGCGAAAGCCCACAGACCAGAAATAAACGCTATGCCTTCCGCCATAGTGCGGGAACTCCACGTTTACGGTCCCTTGGTGCCTGTAGGCAAGCACATAACCCGAGCGTGGCAGCATAAAGGCTACGGAGCAAACCTTCTACGTGAAGCGGAGCGCGTGGCAAGGGAGGATTATGATTTAAAGAAGCTTTTAGTTATAAGCGCGTTAGGCACAAAACAGTACTACATGCGGTTCGGGTACAGCCGTGATAGCGTTTATGTTTCAAAAAAATTGAAGAATTAAGTTTTAGGCGTGGGGCTTATTCATTTGTTAAGTTGCTTTGACGGTTCTAATCATAAATGATTATTCCCAATGTTGGCGTTAAGCGCGCGCAAATTGGCGCGAAAGCCTTTTTGCTGCTATTACTTCAAGAAAAGTCGTATTGAATGCTGGGAAGAGATATAAGGTTGACGTCGCCCGTATCTAGATGATAGCATGGAGAAATTAAAGCGTTTTAAAGACATATTTATCGTTGCAGGGGTGTTGCTGCTCACCGGCCTAATTATTGCTGGCATTTACTGGCAATCCACGCCACGGATGCTGTATCCGCAGGAAATCCGCGAATACCAAGGCGAAGACCTTTCCTCGATAGGTGACTTCAGAGAAAACTCCATCAAAGGACCACAGCACATTAACGAAAGCGCTTACAGCCTAACAATAACTGTGCTAGTGAACAAAACAGTGGAGTTCTCTTACAACGATGTGGTTAACGGGTTCCAGAAATACCAGAAAGTCATTACGCTCCACTGTGTAGAAGGCTGGTCTGTGAAGATTCTCTGGGAAGGTTTTTTGCTAAAAGACCTGTTGAACGACGCGGGAATCACCCCTGAAGCCGTGAACGTGATTTTTTACGCTTACGACGGCTATTCGACTTCCCTTCCGCTGAACTACGTCTTGGAAAAAGACATACTCATAGCTTACAAAATGAACGGGTTAACGCTTCCACCTGAAAGAGGATTCCCATTCGAACTTGTGGCTGAGAGCAAGTACGGCTACAAATGGATAAAATGGATAACAGCGATTGAACTTTCCGACAACGTAAATTATAAGGGCTACTGGGAAAGCAGAGGCTTCTTAAACGACGCTAATGTACCATAAAAAACGCAAAAACTGCGACAAACGTCGACGACAAGTTCAGAAAACTTAAAAGCAAGAGTGTCACACTTTAATAAAGTAGTATAAAATAATCAACCTGTAATCTCATGCATCGCGAGAACATAAATCGCGTCATGCGATTAACCCTAACTCAATAACTTACAACCTTGGAGGTGCACACTTACGGGACCATCCCAAACATTCACCATAAAGTATGTTATAGAAACCAAGTTTGAAATAGAAGGTGTAGTAGAAAAACCAGATGTCATCGGAGCAGTTTTCGGGCAAACAGAAGGACTTTTCGGACCCGAACTTGACCTCAGAGAACTCCAGAAAACAGGCCGCATCGGCAGAATAGAAATCGATTT
>CAZZLA010000181.1:0-2001 GCA_964655035.1 uncultured Candidatus Bathyarchaeia archaeon
CTTAAGGGAGGGGTCTTCCTTGTTTAGATAAAGAGAGGAAAAAATGGCTACAGACGCGATAATTTTTGTTCTCATGCTGACTTGGCTTAGTTCACTCACGGCTAGGCACCTTCACTTCTGAAGTTTTTTTCACTGCTGTGTAGTTTTTTACACAGCCATATAAAATTTTCCATAACCTCTCAATTTCTCAAAAAAACGGAGAAAACTGCTTTCGGCTAAGCTCCGTAGCGCGCGCTATGATTTGGGATTTTGTGATTTTAAGTCTAGGGAAAAGGGTTTTGTTGAGGTTCGTGAATTCCACTTTCGTGAGTTTTTTGCTCATCTTTACATTGTCACCATAAAGAATGATTTGTTGACTTACATGTCTTAATTTTCAAACATGTGCTTAAGAGTAAGGATAAAAGGCTATATATGCAAAAACGCCGTGAATATTTGTAGGCCGAATGGCATTCTAGCAGGAGTAAATTTATGTCCCAGTGATTCTGGGTTCAAATCAGGCTCATAGGCTGGAGCATAATCTTACTCTGGTACGTCGTGTACACCGTTGACACTATATCTCCGATTCTCACCAATCAGCATATAGCCGTAAGCCACGGGATCACCGGAATAACAAGTACAGCACTGGTCCTTATAGGCAACTGCGACCTCATCAAAAACGATCAAAACAGGAAAAATAAGAACAGGTTAATGAAGGCCATAACGGATACGTTTATATGACAAAATAACGGTGATAGTGAACACTTGACCTTAATCATCTGAAAGGGATTTGAGAAATGTCAGTCTGGCATGGCAGTTTGCGCAAAAGAAAACGAACAGGCGGCAGAAAACGAGTCTACCGAGTGAAAAGAAACTACGAAAAAGGCTCCTTCCCAGCAGAAACCACCCTCGGAGAACCAAAAAGAAGAAACACCAGAGCCTACGGTGGAAAAACCAAAACCAAAGTCCTAAAAGACAAATACGCTTCTGTCACCGACCCTAAAAACGGTAAAACCGAAAAAACCGAGATTCTACGCGTAGTCAAAAACAGAGCCAATGTGGACTACAACCGCAGAGGCGTGATAACGAGAGGCGCGGAAATAGAAACCAGCTTGGGATTGGCTCGTGTCACTTCTCGCCCAGGCAGCGATGGCGTCATAAACGCTGTGCTCATCGGCAAAGAAGAAAAAAGATAGGCAGCCCACAATTTTTCAGGGCGCCAATGTAAATAGACCTCCCTCTATAGTTTCTGCATAGAATCCCTATTAGGCTCCTAATAGACGGCAAATATGCTCAAAAAATGTTTACTGCTACTGTTTTGGCTTTTCAGCTTGAGCCTTCAACAATTGCTTTGCGATTAGGTTTATAACCTGCTCTTTTGACCCTTTCTTCTCTACAAAAAGCATGCCCGTCTTTACCCACGACATCTTAGGATAGCCTTTATCCGCCACCACTTCGAACCCCAAGCCGAGTTTTTGCGCGGCTTCTTGGATTTCCAGAATCTTAGGAGAATGCACCGCCAGATTCTTAGGAACTCGCCGCCCGTTCTTTCTCGTTTTTGATAGATCGAAGTAGGCGGGCCAGATTATGATTTTGTCTTGTTTGCGCATGTTTTTCACCTTTCACTACTTGTGGGCGTAATAGGCTGTCAATTTCGCATCGTTCTTGTCTACGCGAACGAAAACGAACCGCTCAAACTGTATCACGGCGTCTGGCTTTAACTTTTTGCAGGCGCTTTCCGCAACCCCTTCAACTTTTGAGTTGTCAGGCATGACTACGCTACATGGGTATTCTTCGCCCTTCGGTATCCAATGGATAAGCCTGGCTTTAGCTTTTCTCACGTCCTCGTAGGCTTCGCTGGCAAACGACGCTTTCACTAAATCGGCGTTTACGCTTTCTATTTTGACGTTGAAAAGCTCCATCAGCCTAATCACCTTCCCAACCTCTGCGGCATCCGCATCTTTTTTTGCTATCCAGAAAACTGCTCCGTCTCTTGCTGGGGTCACAGTGTATTCTCTGAAACCT
>CAZZLA010000181.1:2011-2995 GCA_964655035.1 uncultured Candidatus Bathyarchaeia archaeon
CCCTCTTTCAGGCTTTTCTGGATGCAAAGGAAGTTTAGCCTTGAAGACTTTTGGAATATGCCTAACGTTTAGCTCGACAGGCTCTGACACGAAAAAGTACCTGTCGCTTATCGGGTCCAAGATTTTGCGGTTGTAAGCGTACAGGTTCTCCCAGCTTAACGTCACATCAGCCGTTTTAGATCCAACATCAATTATCATTTTCCCAATGGCTCCGGGCGTTATCCCGCGCCGCCTTAAAGCCGCGAAAGTTGCCAGCCGCGGGTCATCCCACCCCGTGTATAAGCCCTCTCTCACGCCCTGAACAATCTTCGACTTGCTCAAGAAAGCACCGGTTATCTTAAGCCTGCCGTAGTGAATGGCTTCCGGGTACTTCCACCCCAGATGCTTGTACATGTATTCTTGCCTGACCTTGTTGGTTAAGTGCTCTTTGCCACGAATTATGTGCGTTATGTCCATCAGATGGTCGTCTAAGCCCGTGGAAAAGTTGTAAAGAGGCCAAACGCGATATTTGCTGCCTACACGCGGGTGTGGATACTTGGGGTCAATAATCCTGAGCGCAGGCCAGTCTCGCACGGCAGGATTAGGATGCTCCATATCGGTTTTAACGCGGACCACGGCTTCGCCTTCACCGTAACCGCCGTCCAACATGCGTCGCCACCGTTCCAAGTGTTCTGCTGGTGGCAGGTCGCGGCAGTTGCAGGGTTTTTTGGCTAACGATTTTTCCCGGAACTGGTCAGGCGCACAGGTGCAGACGTAAGCGTTGCCTTCCCGCAGAAGTCGTTCCGCGTACTCGTAGTAAATCTGGAGCCTGTCGCTCTGGATGTATTCCTCATCCGCCTTGCATCCAAGCCACGCAAGGTCGTCTCTGATGCGGTCGTAGAACTCCAAAACCGGCCTTTTCACCTTAGAATCCGTGTCCTCGAAACGCAGAATGAACTTGCCCTTGTACATGCGCGCGTACTCGTGGCTTAGGATTATGGCTCT
>CAZZLA010000182.1:0-2991 GCA_964655035.1 uncultured Candidatus Bathyarchaeia archaeon
TCGGCAACAGGCTGACAAAGTTTGATGGATAATCTTCTGACTTGTGCAAGTCTACAACAGCGAATCGCAAATGGTTCCACGCAACATGATCGTCAGTGTAGTCTCTCTTGAATATTCTTAGCTTAAAATCCACATCAATCATCGCCTGAGACAAGAAGAACAGGCGGAGTTAATCAACATATCTATTCAGCTTGCCGATTTCTTCGTTTAGAATGATTAAAACTTTCTTTCTCACTTTACTTGATAGGCACCGGCATAACTATACTCTGAACTTCATGAGACGGCTTTTGGTGACGAGGCAGGCAAGCTTCGGCGGAAATACTCGCATTGGTTTATTAGTGTCGAGTTAGTGTCTATTCGAGCTTGCAAGAAGTGTTTTTTGCAAAGTCAATTTGAGGAGTTGAGATACTGAATGTCCGAGTACAAAGAAAAGTACAAAGTAGCATGCTCTGAATGCGGTCAAGAATGGTAAATTTCAGCCAAACACGATGCAAGCAAACCAATATATTGCCAAGAATATTACTGGAAAAGAAGACAACTTGGAGAATTTTAGAACATTTTAAACGCAGGAATTCACTAGTTTTTTCCTATCTTTTTGTTGCATGCTTTCACATACGCCTATCGCCAGCATTGCAAAATGAGAATGGCGTGAAGCCCGTTCCTATGGTCAATCTTGCAGGAACACGTGGGTAGCCGTAAGCGGGACACAGCACATGCTATGTGGATACGATTTGTCTTTTGAGGTAGGCGACTGTGAACCTTCTGTCATCTCGGAGACTAACGTCTTGGACACTGACAAGTTCCCAGCTTTCTTTGCCCAGGCTGTTCAGGTCTTTTTGGACATCCTCCATTACAGGCTTATTGCCTCCTTCAAAATGATTGGAATGAATCCGCGTCTTTATCGGAATCACCTTGTATTCCCAAGTAGTCAATTCAAACATCTACCTTTTTTCCGCTTGGCCTATCTAAGAAGTTCGCCAAAATCCTCATCTTCATAGACGAATTCTCTTAGCTGGACTTTTCCATCTTTGGCGACCACCTTGTAGTCTGCTTCACAAACAGGGCAAGTTACCACCTTGCCCTCTTTAAGTGCGTCAATTTTAAAGGTATTTCCGCATTCTGAACATTTTAAAATCATGATTTTCACCGTAATACATCCCATATATGGTGTCACACTAACTTATACTATTGCTATTTTTAGCCCGCACAAGCAAAAACTAGAACAAATGGCGCATACAAGAAAATATGGCGTTTTGCGGTCACAGTAAACCATTCGATTTTGGACCCGACCCCATTTGGGTATGGAAACGGGCACCCCATCATCAATCCTGAACAAACATGTCTAAGCCGTTTTTAATTCTTCCACTGCCTTAGCTATCTCATTTAAAACATCCGAGAAGTCAGCTTTACTCGGCTTCAAACCTCTCTTAGACACGCTTAAGATGGTGACGTAACCCTTCTCGGCAAGCTCCTTCTCCAACACGTTCAAAGTTCCACCCTTTCTAATGGCATACGTGCAGAACAGGATCGCCTTTTTACCCGCGCATTTAGGCAGGCGCTTAACAAACGAGTGCACTTCGGGTGTAGGTCTAAGACCCATAACAGGCGTTCCTATCACTAACAGGTCGAATTCATTGGCAACCGAGGGGTCAGGCGTGGCGGCTATGTCAAAAATCGGCGCATCCAGCGACTCCGATATGGCTTCTGCCAAACGTTTGGTATTGCCTGTGCGTGAGATGTATAGAACGCAAGCCTTCATGGTCTCATATTGCAACGGCTTATCTTATAATTCTTGCTTCAAACGCCATTTATGTCGACATTACGAGAGCCAACAGATACACGACCATAAGCATGTTAAAGACAAAAAGCGAACTCACATTCAACGCGCTAAACTGGTTTACCTCATTTTTCTTTAAAACGCCTACAAACCCAAGAAGCCCCGCCGTTAAGGGCATAAGTGAAAAAAGAAACACAACCCCAAAGTCCACAACTCCCGAACTAATGAACCAATCATAGACAAAGAACGCTACTGCAGCTGAGACCGCCAACGCGAAAACAAGCGAAAAAACGCTCCGCGCACCCTTCCGAACAACAAGATTTCTTTTTTCACCCTTCCTGTCAACCTCAGCGTCAGGAGCCTCAAGACTAAGGCTAAGCATTAGCCCGTACATCACGAAAGGAACCGCAAAGCAGAAAAACAGAGGATCAAACTGGCCTCTTACTGCCAAGTAACCTAAGCCGGGAATTGCGAAGCCTGTGACGCAAGCCACAGCAAACTCGCCGAATCCTCTTGAAGTCAAGCGCAGCGGAGGCGCCGAATAAAACCACCCCACAAGATCTGCACCCAAAATAACGAGGAAAAATTCGAGGGGCGCACCAAGAAAAAGAACAAGCATGACCGCCAAAACATTCGAGAAAGCAAGCAATGAAAGCGAGATACGGCGGGATAATGGACGAAGATTCGGGTTGCTTACGAGGATGCCGCTGCCTGCAAAAAACTTTTTCTGCTCAATATGCTTGTCCACTTCAACGTCAAAGTAATCGTTGCTGTAGTGCGTTGAGAGATCGCCTAACAGCACAACAGTGTACCCTAAAACGAATCGTGCAGGGTCAAAGCTGCCTCCGCCAGCAACAGCCAAGAGCGCCCCAAGCGAGAACGCCAGAGCGCCGCCCACCACGATGTGAGCACGTATTATTTTCAGAATTTTCGGGATGCTCATAACGGTTTCTCAGCTATTTAGTATAATGAAAACAGTTTAATTATTAAACAATCTATATTAAAAGTGGATGATGAGGCGTTTGGATGAAAAAGAACGTCAAAGCATACATTGACTTAACAAGGTTACATTTCTTTTTTGTCTGGCCAATTCTTTTCTGTTCGGGGCTATTCCTTGCTTTCCAATACAAAGATGGTTTTTCTTGGCTACTCTTACTGAAAGCCGTGTTGATCGGTCTCCTCGGCTTTGAAGCTGGCTTCGTCTTGAACGATAT
>CAZZLA010000183.1:0-2991 GCA_964655035.1 uncultured Candidatus Bathyarchaeia archaeon
GAAAAATGAGAATTGTGTCCGCGGATTCCGCAGCGGCAATACTAGACGCCAAGTTTACGCCGTTGTACTTGGTGGCATCCGCTTCCGTGGTGGTTGAGCCGCCATACAGGGAAGCACACATTCGAGTGGCTAAACCGATTTTCAGGGAAGTGAACGAGGGGTACGAGGTTATAGTGGGTGAAGCGGAGCTTTGCAGGGACCTGCTAAGCAGCGTGAAAGCCGATGTCGTGCATTTAGACGTGTCGTTAGGTGCCGTTTCCGTTGAAGAGTTGTCGCCCGTTCAGCTTTCAAACATGAGAGTTTCAAGCAGAGCGCGACAGCATCTTTTGCGGTTGTTGCCTCGGTTGCGGAAAATCGCGGGGGAAATCAAGAGAGCGTACGGGCTGGATATGCTGGCCATCGGCAAAGAAAGCGTTCCCGTGAGAGTGGCGGAGTTAACGGCTGGCGCCGAGGCCATATTGTTTGCTTGTGCGCAGGCTTTGGAGGAGAAGGAGGATGTGCTGTTGGGTTTGCCTTCTAGGTGCCAGCCCATGATAGCTGATGGACGTGTTTACTTGTATTCGCTTATGGCGGCGGAGCATGACGTGCGAGGGTACGCGGAAGACGCTGCTGGCGTTTTAAGCAAAGTTAATATTGTGGAAACCTTGAATCCATCTGCCAGAGGGTTCCGCGCTATAAAGATAAAGCCAGAGACTTGAGCTGGAGAACCTTTAACTGGATGTTGATTGAACTTGAACGAAGTAGAGCCTGTGGAGCAAGAAGAAGTCAAAGCTGTGCCTATACTTGAGACCGTTCTGGTTATAGTTGTCACTTTTTTCTTGGAGCTGTTTTTGGGGGCTTTCCTTTTTCTTGTTTTAGGTTCGGGTCCAGCTTTGGTTCTGTCTGAGTTGATTATACTGCTTGTGCCGCTCGGGTACCTGCTGTTCAAACATGTTGACATCAAGCGTTACGTCGGATTAGAGGTTACTCCCAAAATTTTGATGCTGGGTTTCGTTTCAGCAGCTCTTTTACTCATTGCAGACATTACCGTTTCTATAGTGCTCACCTCTATCCTAGGCGATAGCCAAGCGGTTCAAGAATCAAACAATACCATACTTGAACTTAGTTCTGCCTCAACCGGCGGCCTCATAACCGTGGCAACTGCGTTGGCTCTGGCGGGTGTTTGCGAAGAATTCGCTTTCAGGGGCTTTCTACAGAGCACACTGACACGGAGATATTCGTTCATTCCAGCAGTCATAATCTCTGCTTTTACTTTCGGGCTTTTCCATTTTGACCCGCAACTGGTCTACATTCTCTCAGCCGCCTCCGCTGGATTGGTGCTGGGATACGTTTATCACCGTTGGAACTCCTACGTGGTTTCGGCAATTGCCCACTCCACGGTGAACCTTATAGTGCTTGCCACGCTGCTGCTTGCGATCTAAAGGCGAAAACTACTTGATCTGGGTAACTTCCAAGCTAATGTCTAACGCTTTGACACTGTGAGTTAACGCGCCCATGCTTATGATGTCAACTTGCGCCGAGGCGTACTCTATGAGGTTTTGCTCGGTGATGCCGCCGCTGACTTCCAAAAATACTTTCCCAAAAAACCCTGCTTTCTTAAGCGCCCCAACTGCCTCTCTGACCTGTTTCGGAGAGAAATTGTCCAGCATAACGATGTCAGCTCCCGCTTCCGCCGCTTTTAAAGCATCCGCAACGCTTGTAACTTCAGCCTCGATTTTCTTGCTGAACGAAGCCGCTTGTTTGGCGCGTTTCACTGCGGTCTCAACGCTTCCAGCTATCGCGATGTGATTATCCTTTATTAAAATCATATCGTCCAAGCGCAGCCTGTGCGGGTCACCGCCGCCGACCTGCACGGCTTTTTTGTCAAAATAGCCAAGACCAAGCGCGGTTTTGCGTGTTGCAGCGATTTTCGCTGTCGCCTTTGCCTTGTCCAGTTTTTCCGCAAGCCCTCGTGTTGCCGTTGCGATACCGCTCATGCGCGACAGCAAATTCAACATTGTCCGCTCCGCTGAAAGAATGGTGCGAGCATCTCCAGAAATCTTCAGGATAATTTGCCCGTTTATGATTTTTTCCCCATCTACAACGTCTGCCGTAACATTCAGCCCAAGACTCTCCGCAAGAATGCTAACCTCTTCGATTCCAGCTGCAACTCCAGCCTCTTTAGCCATAACCACAGCTTCCACCTTCAGCCCTGCGGGAACCACAGCCGCTGAAGTCACATCACCCTCTCCAACATCCTCAGCTAACAGTTGCCTGAGTTTTTCTTCAAGAACTTTGCGCGGAATAAACATGACTGGTATTCTACTTGTTTAGGCTTAAAATACTTGCTTTTTAAGTTAAAAATCCTAGTCTGGAACCTGTGCTGCTAACCTACTTCAGTTGTTAACAATGTTCGGCTGTTAAGCCAAACGTTTGGATTAAAATTTAACGCAAAAAAAATTGACGCATGTCCTAATGCAATTATTTCTGTCTAATGGCTTGCCTTCCTCAGGAGTAAAATGAACGGTGATTTTGCTTTCTGAAGAACCTTCCTAAGGAGAATTTCTGGCTGATGGCTTGTAAAAGGGCTTGAAGGCATGATGAAAGGCAGGTATGAGTAGTAGTTAATAATAATAGGGTACGTAGTACGTACCTCTTTTTTCAGGATTCAGGCACGAAAAAGGGCTATTTTCGAGCGTATGCAAGACCCTCAAGAGAGGGTAGAGTATTAATTAGTACTGTGAAAAAGGGGTTGTACCCTCTTCAGAGGGTATTCCCGAAGGGAACAGAAAGGGTGGAAAAAGGGTTTATAGATTAGCGTTTGCGTTTCTTGAAGTAAACCAGCAAGCCAGCAGCAACGGACACAACGGAAATCGCGGAAGCCGCAATCAAGGGCGCCACTGGAAACTCTGGAGCGTTAACATTAAAGAAGAGGGTGGCGGATGCGCCAGTATACCCATACTCGTCTGTTGCGCAAACATTAACGTTATGCTGACCGTTAACTAAATCAGT
>CAZZLA010000184.1:0-2037 GCA_964655035.1 uncultured Candidatus Bathyarchaeia archaeon
AGGCCTTCGCCAGAGGATCTTAAGTCCTCCCCCTTGTCTTAGGCTTCGGATCTGGCCGCCTATTTAGACCTGGCTCGGGTACCCCCGCACCGACCCTTTACACTTCGCGCTGTGTTGTTTAAGGTTTTTGCATGGTCTCAGGCAAGGTGTGGTTTCGAGTAAACGGTGAAAGAGCCGAAACGCCTATTGTTGGGGCTTTTTGGTGGCGCGTTCAAGAATTAGTTTTTGTGGAAGAAAAACATTGGATCACTTTTTTGCATGTCAGGCACTCGGTGGGTATTTCCTGCTGCTTTTGACGTTGATGCAAGTATCCCAGATAGTGAGCGCATGTGGAATTGGCGGGAGCAGGTTGTTGCGTTGCTTTCCGTGGCATTTTTGGTTGTGGTGGTTGGAGTGGTTTTTGCTGCGTTTTCTGCGCCTCGACTCGTTTGCGCTTCCAGATTTTCGTCCCTGCCCAGATGAACGCTATTGACGCAATTGAACCGACGTAATTCACCGCGTTTATTTCAGCAATCGGGTTTTGCAAAACGAAGAAGTCATAGGATATCCAGTACAAAAACCATATGTAAACGGCGATGAATGCAGAGTACCATGCAGCTTGGTACTTGAGCATGCTGGCTTCTGGCATGTGAACGCTGAGGTTTCGCGTAAATTGGGGCTTGTGCTTCTTGGATAACGCCTTCAAAGATTAGTCACCAACACGTAATATGTTACTAAAACAGGCGGTAAATACCTTATGAACTGTCAATAAAAACTTGAACTCTATCTGGAGGCTCCAGCGGGCGCGTAGGCTGCCATCGGCGAAGAACTCATTATCGCTGCGTTCAAGTTATAAAGAACGTTTTTATCTAATTCGTACAATACCTACTTTCAGGTGCTCAGAATGGGAAAAGGCTCAGGCTACGGAAAAGTCATCTTATTTGGCGAACACTTCGTCGTTCACGGAGTGCCCGGCATCGTTTCCGCCATCGATTCTTCGACTGACGCAGAAGTGAAAAAAACCGGAACTAGAATCGTCGTCAAGGATGAGAGGAAAACCGCTAAAGGCTACAGCGAGGAGAAACGGCTGCAGCAACTGGAATCCATTGACCGCATGCTGAAGGCCATGGGAATCAACCCAGAAACGCCTTTGAGCATCTGGATAGGTGGACCCCTTCCAGGTTTCAGTGGACTGGGCGCTTCCGCGGCAAGCAGCGTCGCCATCGCCCGAGCCATCGCCGAAGAACTCGGCATTAACGTGTCAGACGAGAAGATTAATCAGGTTGCCTATGAGGCGGAGAAAGCTTACGCAGGGAACCCGTCGGGCATCGACAACACGGCAGCCACTTTCGGCGGCTTGATGTGGTTCAAGAAGAACATGACGGGCGGAGCCAACACCATTGAACGAATCAGCATAAAGAAGCCAGTGGAAATCGTCATAGGTAGCACGGGCAGGGTAGCGAACACCAAAGCCATGGTGGAAGGCGTGGCGGAGAGAAAACGGAAAAACCCGCAAAAATACGAGCCTTTGTTCAAGCAGGGGGAAGCGCTAGCATACGCGGGCAGAAAAGCGTTAGAAGCCTACGACCTGAAAAAAATGGGCAAACTCATGAACGAGAACCACCGCTTGCTACAGGAAATCAATGTTTCAAGCCGAGAACTCGATCTGCTGGTGGACATAGCCCGAAAACAAGGCGCGTTCGGCGCGAAACTGACAGGTGGCGGCGGAGGAGGCTGCATGACCGCGCTAACTCCGACAAAGGAACTGCAGGAGAAAGTTGCCTCAGTCATCGAAAAAGAAGGATTCGAAGTGTTGAGAACGAAAATCGGGGTTGAAAAAATTTAAGAGAATAATTAACAATTAGAAAGCAGGGCGAATGCGAATTGGGTTTTAGAAGTTTCCTAGAAACGCTTGAAAAAAACGGCGAATTGACGCGCATAAGCAAGGCGGTCTCAACAGAGTACGAGATGGCGGGCGTTATTGAAGCGCTGGGTGAAAAACCCGTGTTTTTTGAAAACGTCAAAGAATCGGGTATTCCAGTTGTAGGTGGCTTATTG
>CAZZLA010000184.1:2047-2984 GCA_964655035.1 uncultured Candidatus Bathyarchaeia archaeon
GTTGGCGTCCGACAGCATCAATCTCATCAATAAAAATAATACAAGGCGCATGTTTTTTGGCTGTGCGAAAAAGATCTCTTACTCGAGAAGCGCCCACGCCCACAAACATCTCTACAAACTCTGATCCAGAAATATGGAAAAAAGGAACATTTGCTTCACAATTTATCCAGCGCCATAGAGAACCCTCTGCCGCCAGAAATCGTGGCGAATGGCGAATGCCAAGAAGTAGTGGAGCCAGCGGTCGATTTAACAACGTTGCCTATAATGCGGTACACGGAAAAAGACGGCGGAAAATACATCGCTTCCGCGGTCTCCATCGTGCGCGACCCTGAACTGGGCAGAAACATGTGCTTCCACAGGCTCATGCTAATAGGCAAGAACCGTTTCGTGGCTAGAATCGTCGAGGAGCGGGGCACAGACGCTGCTCTCAAAAAGGTCGGCGGAGAACTTGACATCGCCATTTGCATAGGCAACTCAACCGCCGTTCTGCTTGCCGCTGCCACATCCTTGCCGAAGGGCGTGGACGAGCTGGGAATGGCAAACGCGTTAGAACAGACAGAGCTGGTTAAGTGCAAAGCCATCGACCTTGAAGTTCCGAAAGACTGCGAAATCGTGCTGGAAGGAAGAATAATCAAAGAAAAAGCAGCTGAAGGGCCGTTCCTAGACACAACAGGAACCATTGACAAGATACGACAGCAGCCGGTAATAGAAATCAAATGCGTCACTCACCGGAAAAAGCCGATTTACCAGACCCTGCTGCCTGGAAGGCATGAGCATCAATTTTTGATGGGTATGCCTAAAGAGCCCACAATTTTCAACGCGGTGAACAAGGTCTGCGAGTGCCGCGATGTCTACATCACTCCGGGCGGTTGCAGTTGGCTTCACGCCGTTGTCCAGATAAAGAAGCAGAACCCAGACGACGGAAAGAAAGCGATAA
>CAZZLA010000185.1:0-2981 GCA_964655035.1 uncultured Candidatus Bathyarchaeia archaeon
ATTATACCGTACGTTTTAAGGCGGAAGCCAGCCTGAAAAAGAGCGAACAAAAATAATCTTCAAGATACTGACCGAACAGGAAGACACCCTTACTGAAAAGAAAATAATCAAAGACATCATGGACATGCAGCACTACAAGGATTACGTTAAAAGCCTGATACGAGTGTTCAAAACACCGAGCGTTATGGGATTCAAGCCAACCTACAAATCGGATTACATATGGGTAACCGTGGAAGCTCCGCCGAAACTTTGGACCGAAGAGCTGTCACAAGACTTATACACCGCGCTAGCAGCGTACGTCACCAGTGAAGTCTCCAGAACAATAACTGTGCGCGTGATTGAATCTCGAGAACCATGGATTACAAAAATCTTGGTTGTGGGTGGCAGAGGCAAACCAGAACACCTTGAAGCCTTTGATGAGATGCAGTTGCTTTGGAGCAAGTCAAATGATTTTGAGAGGCATCTTGCTCGTTCCTATCTGCTTGAACACGGAGTTGCAGCCACGCAGGTCGTTGAAGCGATAAATAGCAAAAACAACCCAAATGACACGGAAGAGAAGAAAAAATAGGCTTTGACAGAAGCAACAGCGCTTAGTCCGCCGCTACTAAACTATCCACAATCTTTTTCCATTCATCCTCTTTTATTGAACCCTGTTTTATTGCTTGCTTCTTTATTCCACTCACTTTTTTCTCTATGGCACTAAATATTTTGCTTGCGTCAAAGCCGCCCACAAACATAACTATGTCTATTCTGTCACTGTCATCCATTTCGTATATGGGTTCACTCACGTAGATGGATTTGAGGTTGGCTTTTTCTTTTATCCAAGTGGCTATTGCCAACTCTATTTTTTCTTGGGGAAGTTTATCTTTGAGGCGAGCAGGCATGCGGAGAAGAACGTAAAGCAGTGACGCAGTTGACAAGTCAAATGCTAAAAGAGGTTCCGACAACGCTGTGTTAAGGATGTTTTCTAGTAGGCCGTAGATTTGGAGGCTGGCGCCTGCCGCTGATAGAATGGTGTACATTTTAACGTTAAATGCCCTGGACAGTTCGGATAGTTCTTGAACGAACGTTTCTTTGGCGGCGATTAGTTCAAGTATGTAGTTGATGATGTTGTTGCCTTTTAGTACAGAGCCGTTTCTGTTAACGCCTACGTAGCGTTCAAGTCGATCCCGGTCTAAAAGCGTAATAGCCGTGAAATCCTTCGACATGCACATGCCTAGAGACGAAAAAGCATTAAATTGAACATCTGACGTCTGGATTTTCGAAGGCAGCACCCCGAAGGCTACCGAATTTAAGTTCCATTCTTTGAATTGTGAAATCAATGCGGGCAGTAAGGCGCTGCCAACGCCATCCCATAATGAGGATATAATCACCGCGCCACCTGGGTTGCCGATAGGTTTAGTTTTTAAGCTGTTGATGAGTGCGCTGTTTCCCGTGACGCTTGGTAAAACTTGATACCAGAAGTGCTTGTCAATGTTCAGGTCTAAACCCAAGATGTTGTCTGAGTCAAAAGTGGACTGGCTCCATTTAGCAACGTCTTTGCTGGATTTGTCAATTAAGATGGGCAGCGGTTTCTCTTTCTTTTCAATGAAGGATCCGCGGAGAAGAATCTTTATCGGATATTCGCCGATGCATATAACAGTTTGGTTAAGCGAACTTGGTCTTGAAGATTCGATAGATCTCTCTGTGTTTTTAACGGTTTCAAGATCAGGTTTGCCTTTACGTTTCGTGCTCATAACCCTTTTTCACGATAAGCTTTAAGAATAGTTTGACAAAATAAGGTTTTAGGTAATCACATTTGAAATCATTCAAGTCTCCTCTTTCTCGGGTTCGAGATTGGAGTAAAAAACGAAAGCACAAAGGCGAAGAGAAAGCAGAAGAGAAAAAACTCGCGCCTGAATCAGAAAGCCCACAAGAGCCAGCTGAGGAAGAACCCGAAGAGTTAGTTTCAGAAAGCTCAGATGAAAAGACGGAAGAACCAACTGCAGAGCCTGCAACTGAAGAGCAAGAAGAATTACCTCAAGAAACCCCTGCTCAAGAAGCGGAAGAACCCGCTGCAGAAGATATGGTGGCTGAAGAGCCAACGGAATTGATTCCAGAACCCACCTCTGAAGAAGCAGAAGAACTAGTCCCTGCGGCTGCAGCGGAAGAAACAGAGGAAATAGCTCTGGAACCAGTTGCTGAAAGGAAGGAAAGACCACCCCCTAAGATGCTTAAATTGGGCTTTGGAGGCTTGTTCAAACGAGGAGGAAAAGAAAAGGAAGAGAAAGAAAGCACTCCTGAACTTCCGTTTCTTAAGCT
The DNA here is from genome assembly GCA_964655035.1 of uncultured Candidatus Bathyarchaeia archaeon. Lineage (GTDB taxonomy): Archaea > Thermoproteota > Bathyarchaeia > Bathyarchaeales > Bathycorpusculaceae > SG8-32-3. The sequence goes on from CAZZLA010000185.1 coordinate 2,302, forward strand.
CTTGATTTTCCCGATTACGCTCGCTAGCATGCTTTTAGGATTATCAATAATGCCGCTTTTTCCCCAACCTTTGCCTGCGATCTTGGCTTTTCTTATCGCTTTTCTTACGTACAAGAAGCCAATATTAGGCATGCCCATAGGCGGCTTAACTGTCGGGCTAGGCTTGATGTACAACCTGTCCCAAATGAATTTCATATCGATGCTGGGTTCTACTGAAGCGCGCGCAGCCTTTGTTTTCGTTTTGCTCTTCTTGTTCACTGGTCTTCCGATAATATTTCGCAGCCGAAGAGCTGTTGTTTCTATAAACCTAGGTATAATCGCGGCGATTTTGCTTTTCTTCAGCCAAACCTATTTCCTAGCTATACCTTTGATTTTCACCGCCATAGTTCTCTTCAAGAAAATCTCGTTTCTAACAGTTGTATACTACGCGTTGATTTCGGTGCCTCTTCAGATAATGCAGTACTTGAACGTGGTATTGCCTATAGAAAGGTGGGATTGGTGGATTGAACCTGGCACCAGTCCACCCATCTATGTTCCTTTAACGCAGATTTTCCAGAACGTTCAGGACTCCATGCTTCAATTCAGATTATACGATACATCTAAAGTTGTGTACGCTATAAGTGACCAGATCACGTTAGATCCTCCAGTGTTACCGCACACGGTGCAGGAGATGATATCTC
>CAZZLA010000186.1:0-2954 GCA_964655035.1 uncultured Candidatus Bathyarchaeia archaeon
TGTCTTAATGCCTTCAGTCTTGTCGCCCTGGACATCGACGATGCCTTTGGTGATTTCTCTGCCCGTGTTGGAAAGGAAAGCCATCAGCGTGAAAAGCAGAACGCTCAACTGAATCTGATTAAGTATTGCGATGCTGCCGTAGATGAAGGGAATAGCAACGCATGTACTGACGAGGAGGTTGCCGGGCAAACCGCTTCGCTTCCCAACCGTAACGTACGTCACAACGACTATCCAAGAGACTACGGCAACCACCAAACAGAGGACGCTCGTGAGGTAAGCGAAGACAAAACCCACAAGCGAGAGAATGAAGACGAAAGCCAACGCGTCTCTTGCGCTTACCGTTCCGCTTGGGATGGGACGGTGCGGCTCGTTTATGGCGTCGATTGCCCTGTCATAATAATCGTTGATGGTCATGGAGGCGGCGGTTAGCATGAAGCCTGTTACGAAGCCGTACAGCACGCCCAGCCACTCGGCGTTGAAGAACCGGGGGTCTGCCAGAACCGCGCCGACGAACACTGCGAAGCCCATCATTGCGCAGTTGATTGGTCGCATCAGCCGTACAATGCCGCTTATTTTACCCATGACCATTCGAACCTTGTTTTAAAGAAGCATTAGTTTCGACTCAGTTAATAAAATTCTCCTTTAGAGTACAAAAAACGGCATTCCATTAGTGTTATCGCATAATTTTTTAAGATGGTAAGAAAGAATAACAAGGGAAGTTCGCATGGAAAAGAAGAAGACCTTTGCATCCAAGTGCAAAGAGCAGGGGCAGAAGCTCGTAAGAACACTATGGCTTACTGCAGGCACAATCTGTGTGGTGCTGGGCGCCATCGGCATAGTGCTGCCCATCCTGCCAACCACGCCTTTTCTGTTAGCCGCCGCGGCTTGCTACTACAAAAGCTCTCCTCGAATGCACAGGTGGCTGCTGAACAACAAATGGTTCGGAGAGTACATACGAAATTACACAGAAGGCAAGGGATTGACTAGGAAGGTCAAAGTCACAGCCTTAACCGTGCTATGGGCTACAATAGGGGTTTCAGTAATTTTCATGCTAGACCGGATCTTGCCAGCCCAGCTTGTTCTGCCAATGCAGCTGATAATGGTAGCTGTGGCAATCGCAGTCAGCGCGCACATTTTAAGGCTGCCAACATTCAGAAAACCTAAAGAGAACGCTTCAATATAGAACGTGTGACGTTCACATAAAAAACTGGTTTTTAGAGGTTTCGTAATGATTAGGATTAAAAGAATTTATGAGCATGCTGCGGAAGAAGACGGTTTCAGAATCCTCGTTGAGAGGCTATGGCATCGGGGAATCAAGAAGGAAAACGCCAAAATTGACTTGTGGCTGAAAGAGGTCGCGCCCAGCGGCGAATTGCGGAAATGGTTTTCTCATGGCCCCTCGAAATCGGGAGAGTTCGAAAAGAAATACGGGAAGGAGTTAGCGGCAAAACAGGAGTTGCTAAAAGAGATCAGGCAGATGGAGAAAGAGCAGGGAACGGTGACGCTTCTTTATTCGGCGAGAGACGTTGAGCATAATAACGCTGTGGTGTTGAAGGCGGTTCTCAAGAAATAAAGCCACGCGCAGGCGACTAAATAAAGGGCTGATTTGAAAAGTTTAATACGTTCCGAAAAGGAACACAATAGTAAATGGTGAAGTCTTTTGAGCAACAATTACGCGCCTTTAGTGGGCGACAACTACAGCCCGGAAAGGATACGGGTAATAATTCCTGTAGGCGGAAAAGCCACGCGTCTTCTGCCGCTCACAGCGGAAACCAGCAAAGCCGCCCTCAGACTGATAAACCGACCCCTAGTGGAGTTCTCGCTTCTGTCGCTTGCCCGTCAAGGCGTCCGCAACATCATCTTCGGCGTGAAAGGCTATACGAACTACAGGGATCTGTACGACTATTTCCAATCAGGCTACGGCTTCTCAGTGCGGTACAACATCAAACCGCGAATTCACATAAAATACCAGCCTAACGTGGAAGACATAGGAAGCGCTGACTCCGCGAGAATAAACATGGAATACTACGAAATCAACAACACGGTCTTTGCGGTGCAGGGCGACAACGTTTTCGAAATCAGCGTGAAAGACCTAATCAGGTTTCACAGGGAAAAAGGCGCGTTGATGACCATAGTGCTGCGCGAAGTGGAGAACGTCGAAGGCTTAGGCATCGCCGACATCGACAACAACAGCCGCATCCGCTGCTTCGTCGAGAAGCCCCTGCCCAAAGACGCGCCCAGCAACCTTGCCAACACGGGCTTGTACGTGCTTTCACCCGAAGTAAAAAAGGTGTTCAAGGATAAAGGCGTCAAACAAATAATCCAAGAAAAACACCGGCTGGACTTCGGTTACGACTTCATACCTTACTTGACGCAGACAGACCGTCCAGTATACGGTTACACGTTGAAGGGAAACTGGTTTGACGTGGGCACTCCCAAAAACTATCTGGAAGCCATGAAGAAACTGCTCCACGGAGGCTTCAGCATGCTTACCGACTTCGGGGGAAGAATCAGCGACAAAGAGTTGATATGGGTTCAGGGTGAAAGCAACGATTCAGAACAGAGAAAAGAGGAGATTGTTAAGAAAATCAGGCAGGGAAGAATAGAGATTGAAGGCGCCGTGCTCATCGGCAGACACTGCCAAATAGACGACGGGGTCAAAATAGCGAACTCCTGCATAGACAACTTCACAAGAATCGGCAAAGGCGCCACCATAGAAAACTCCGCCATTCTAGACCGCGTCATAATAGGCGAAAAAGCCGAAGTCCGCGACAGCATCATCGGCAGACACGCCACCATTCTCTCAAGCGGCAGAAAACAAACGAAGATAAACGCGATTTCAGTTGTCGCCGACGACGTAACCCTCGACGAAGGCTGCACGTTAACGGCGACAAAGATTTATCCCCACCAACACGTGAGAGGAAAATTCGAACACCAAACCTTAATGTCAAGCT
>CAZZLA010000187.1:0-2951 GCA_964655035.1 uncultured Candidatus Bathyarchaeia archaeon
GAAGTTGTATGGGTCCATGAAGTGCATTGACGAAAGTAGAATGGTTTTCCTTTGCAGGTCGCCCAAGGACTGGTAGCTTCCTTCCGTCAATACTCTTAAGAGGTATTTTCTTAGAAAAGTGAATTTTACATGTCTCGCTGCTCCAAGCAGGCGAAGTTTGGCTTTTTTCTTGCTTCCTGCTGAGGCGTCCGCGTAAACCTTTTTCATGGCTCCAACAAACTTGTCTACGTTCGCGTAACGGGTAATCGGGGTGATTTTGCCGTCTTCCACGAAGAGGTACGTAGCCATGCCGCAGTGCGGGTGAGCCGTGAACTCCACGTACCGCTTGTCTTGGAGCGCGCCCACCGCTTTCGAAACCGGCACAACAGTGGACACGGGATAAAAGTCTGAAACCTTGATTTCTCCTTCGGTTTGTTCTTCGACTAGCCGCATGAAGTCGGGGATGGTGATGCGCATTTTGGCACGTTCTTCCGCTGGAAGCCTGCCGCACAGGGAAACAGGCTGAACGTTTATGCATCTTATCACGTCGAAGTTTTCGGTCGCGAAGTTTATGATGTCGCCGAGTTGGCTGTCGTTGACGCCTTTCACTAAGGTGACCACTAGGACTATGCTGTGTATGCCTGCTTGGCGGCAGTTTTCGATGGCTTTCATCTTCGTGTCGAGCAGGTCGACGCCTCGGATGAACTTGTAAACGTCGGGTGTTAACCCGTCGAATTGCAGGTAGATGGTGCTTGCTCCTGCCTCTTTCAGTTCTCTGCAGTAATCAACGCTCTGTGAAAGTCGAAGTCCGTTCGTGTTTATCTCCACGTGGCGGAAGCCGATTTCCTTTGCTTTTCGAATGAAGTCGACGAGGTCTTTGCGGATTGTTGGTTCGCCTCCGCTGAACTGAAGCGCCGTGGCTGGCACAGGGTCGTTCGCGCGCAGGTTTTCCAGCATTCCTATAATTTGTTCCTTAGTGGGTTCGTACACGTAGCCAGCTGCAGCGGCATTCGCAAAGCAGACTGGGCATGTGAGGTTGCACCTGTTCGTCACATCGATTATTGCAAGGGCAGTGTGGGATTTGTGTTCTGGGCATATGCCGCAGTCATACGGGCACCCGTTAACCGTTTCTGTGCGCGGGTTATTCAGTCCGTCGCCGTCATACCTGAGTTTCTCAGCGCGCACGTATTGGTCATAATCCGACCAGTACAGTTCCTTAAACGTGCCGTGCTCTGGGCACTCTTTTTTAATGTAAACCTTGCCGTCTTCCTCAAAGATCGAGGCGTCCAAAACTTTCAAGCATTCGGGACAAAGGCTCTTCGTATCTTTAATTTCTTTCATGCTTTTCACCATGCCTTCCAGTACTGGGCTTTCGAAGGTCTTAAGAGCAAAAATAGTCATAAATGTTTCCAAACCTTTCCTAAGGTGATTGGGGGGAATCAGGATGTCAATCAGCGAGAACACGCGTGACACTCTGCGAGAGATGGGTTTGAACGCCTACGAGATAGACACTTACATAGTGCTGTTGGAAGGCGGGCAAATGACAGCCATGGAAATCAGCCGAGAGGCTTCTGTTCCCTACTCAAAAATTTACGAGGTTCTGAACTCGCTTAAGCAGAAAGGCTGGGTTAAAAGCTCCGAAAGCCGCCCGTTCAAATACTACCCCGTTCCCCCCGTTGAAGCTACGGCGTTCACGAAGCTCAGGCTTGAAGACAAGTACCAAATCTGGGAAAGCACTGTCGCTGAGGAACTGCAGCCCTTGTACGAGAAGCGAGAACTAGTGGAGCGCCCAGACATGCTAATACTGCGTGGGCAACAGGCTGTCTTAACCAAGCTGGAAGAGGTTTTGAAGAAAGCCACGAAAGAGGTTATGATTGCGGCTCCAGAATTCGCACGCGCCATAATCGCCTTGGCAGACCCTTTAATGGGCGGACTAAAAAAAACGGTAAACCTCAAACTCATGGTGGCGGGAAAGGCTGAAGACTGGGTTTTCCTGAAGAAATCTCCTTTCGTTGGCGAATTGCGCGTCAGGGATCACATGTTCGGCGGCGGCGTTATAACGGACGGCAAAGAAGCCATGCTTTTCTTGGGCGAAGACAAGCCAAGTTTGGTCATATGGAGCAACCACGTGGGCTTGGTCGGGTTTGCGCGTGAGTATTTCCAGTTTCTATGGGACTCCTCTGCAAAAGCTTAAACGTAAATGCAGGCAAAGCCGAAAACTTTTCGCCGAGCCCTAGCAAACCCGAAACCAATTTTGGAAGCAAGAAGAGGGCATAGTGATTTTTATGGTTCACTCTATATATAGAGAGGGCATAAGTTACGCCGAGCACTGTGGATAACGCTAACTGGAACACTTTCCCGTCAGTATGCAGAAACCTCGGACAAGTGTTCAAAGCTTCATATATCGTTGTAGGCAGAAAGCTTTAAATACACTATCACGTTGACGTTGTTGTTTTTCGAGAGGGGAATGTGTTTGCAGAGATTGGGTAAAGTGCTTCATGTGACTCCATCTCAGAACGTTGTTATCAAAATCAGCAATCCCCCAAAGATTGGCTCAGCTGTTGTTGACGAAAAATTAAGAACCATAGGAAAAATCTTTGATGTTATAGGTCCGGTGTCTTCGCCTTATGCGGTTGTAAAACCAGCCATTAAAGAACCTGAAACATTAGCTAACAAGCAGCTTTATCTGCTTCTCTCGAAAAAATAACGGAGCAAAAAAAGGTGAGCAGAGAAAACAAGCTGCATGAAAAAGCAGATCCTTCACAGCCAGCGCAAGCTGGATCGGTCAAGGTTCAATTATGCCCTGAATGCGGAAGCAACAGACTAATGCGCGACTACGAATGCGCCGAAATAGTTTGCATGGACTGCGGCTTCGTTGTGGCAGCCAAAATAGCTGACAGAGGACCAGAATGGAGAGCTTTCGATGACGAGCAAAGAACAAAACGAACCAGAGTCGGTGCTCCTTTAACATA
>CAZZLA010000188.1:0-2925 GCA_964655035.1 uncultured Candidatus Bathyarchaeia archaeon
AACAGGCGAGATCTGGGGCAACGCCATAGAACCCAATGGAAAATTCAAAGTCCTGTCCAGGATCTTGGCGGCTGAAGGGCTGAAACTGGAAGATTGCGTGGTGGTAGCAGACGATAGGAACAACAGGTCCATTTTTCTCCCTGGACTGCAGAAGATAGGTTACAACCCAGATTTCGTGTTGCGCGTCAAGGCTGACAAGGTCGTCACAGGCAAGCTGTCTGGGATTCTGCCCGTAATCTTTGGCAAACCAAAAAAGCGGTCTCTGCCGTCAAAAAACGACCTGATACGTGAAGCCATTCACGCTTTCGGCTTTTTTATTCCCGTTCTCGCCGGCTTATTCGGAATTTACCCAGTGGCTTTGATGATTTGCGTGGTAAGCGCGCTTTATTTCCTATCTGAACTGTCGAGAATGAACCGAAAAAACATGCCTATTATCTCGGCAATAACGCGGAACGCCGTTTCACCGACAGAACGGTACGAGTTCGCCGCGGCTCCCCTGTACTTCGCCATGGGCATATTTCTGACTTTGTTGTTGTTCCCTGCGCCAGTGAACGGCGCTGCCATAGCCATATTCACTTTGGGTGACAGCACCGCCTCACTCTTTGGAGGCTTAATCTCGAAGAAGCCGTTACCTTTCAATAAGGGCAAAACCTTAGAGGGTTCACTCGCAGGTTTCTTTTTTGCTTTTTTGGCAGGCACGTTTTTCGTGTCGCCAGCGCTGGCGTTAGTTGGCGCCGCAGTGTCTATGGTAATCGAAAGCCTGCCCTTGCCAGTAAACGACAATATTCTGATACCGTTAGGCACGGGCTTAGCGTTGCTGCTTCTGATTTAGATTTGAATTAACGTTTTTTCGTAGTTTAGCACAGCGTACTTTTTGCCCTTCTTAATTACAGTGTGTCTTTCTCGCTCTAAACGCAGCTTTTGCGCTTCAGCTCCGCCAGGATATTTTTCGTTCAAGACCCCGCCTGTTTTCAAGGTGCGCCAGTAGGGCGTGACGGTTTTCTCTCCGCTTTGTTCCCTTTCTTCTGCGGCGTGAGCTGCGACCCAAGCGAAGATGCCTGCGGTCATGGAGGCAGCTGATTGTGGCTTTAGGCTTCCTCGCGAGTGCACTCCGAATCTCATTGATAGTTATGAGGTTTCCAGCAGGGACTTTCCGCATTATTTCATCCACTTCTACTGGTGCGGGATGACGACGGTGCCTGTACCCCAGCGTTTGCTCATTTTGTAGGTGATTTTCTCAACTTTGGGCAACCTTTTGCTGTCGTTCATCTTTTCGACCCATGTTGGTTTATTCTTTTGGCAACAGGTTTACCTGTCGCGTATTTGTAGAGCGTTTTTAATCAATTTTTCTCTGGGAGAAGCCTTATTCATGTGCGCTTCGCGAATTAATCAGGTTCAGCTTCTGCTGATGCGACAGTTTTTTTATTTCCCTTTCGCGTTTCATGGCTTCTGCCCGGGAGTCGAAAAGTTCAACGTAAGCAACTCGCTCAGGCTTATGTGTCCTGGTGTATCGGGCGCCTTTGCCGTTTGCATGTAGCTTTGTTCGGTTGTCTATGTTTTTGGTGTACCCCGTGTAGAAGCTTCCATCGGTGCAGAGGAGTATGTACACGTAAAAGGGCATTTGCCTCACTTGCTCCAAAAGAGTCAAGAGCCCGTGTAATCACAAATGAGGCCTTTGTTGAACGTGCGTTTCATATAGGCTTCCGGATCGATCTCCTGAACTTTCGCCTGGTCAACGTCAATAATGTAAATCTCCTGTATGCGTGCGTTGCATATCTCTTCTGTTGTCACTGGCGGGTTCTTGTAGTACCTGTCACAGAGGTTTTTGATCGATTCCACCTCTTCAGTGGTTCTTTTTCTCGGCGGCTTGGCTAATGCGTGTGGAAAAGGCAAAACGTAATGAGGCGGCATGCCCAGCGCAAATTTTCCGGCGAAACTGTTGTACCTAATTATTTTGCTGGCTAACCGCGCCGACGTGTAGGTTAAAGGATATAACGCGTGCTCTGGAGGGATGAAGCCTGTTTCTATTTCCACTATGAGGTTTCCGTAGCCTTTTATGGAGTACAAGTCGCACGTTAAGATTTCATTAAGCGGGTGTTCAAGCTGCACCTCATAACCTTTGAGAATCAGGTGTTTGGCGCAAACCAGCTCCATGACGGAATGGTTAATCTTTACAACGTTCTCCCTTTGGAGGTTCAAAAGCCAGTCCTTAAGCATATTTAGCTTGTTCTCAACCTCTTTCTCCACGCCGATCGTGAGCCGCAACATTAAAGTGGTTAAGTCCTGCTCAAACTTCTCCCTGTTGTTCATCCTCATTCCTTACCGTGGATATGGGCGAACCATTATTTAAAATTCAAACCATATTTAAACTCTCACAGTATATAACTCCAAAAAATCTCAGTGTCATAGACTATTGAAAGGCAAGCTCTTCAGAAGCTTAAATATCGCCCATCATTCTCGGCGTTTAACCAAAGGCATCGTACGCTAGTTTAGGTGTTTCTGTTAAAAAATTAGCATCTTACAGACGTTCAATTATTATGGTGTCATACAAACAAGTTTATATAAAACGGAGTGGTTTATGTACATTTGCCAAGTTGGGGAGCATGCTGGAACGCATCTGCAAAGAACAGCCATCAAGTGGCTGACTGCGCAAGCTCATCCCAAGCGATCCCATCAAATGGGAAGAACCCAAGCATTTAGTTAACCGTTGGCTGGACCGCGTTGGGCGTTCGGGCTTAGACTCAACTTGGTAAACAAATTTTTATGTAATCTAATCATTTTTTCACTCTTACATTCCTTTTTAAAATTACCTTGCATTTCAAAAGAGGTCGAACAGGCTATTCTGATGCAAGTAAAAGTAATCCACAAACTATGTTAGCCACGCCTATGAAGCTCATGGCTGCCAGAGCAATGAAACTCACTGCA
>CAZZLA010000189.1:0-2900 GCA_964655035.1 uncultured Candidatus Bathyarchaeia archaeon
TATGCTTGAGATTTTATGTTTCTCAAAAAGCTTCACCACGCCCATCATTATGAGGGGGAACAAGAAAATGGCTGGTTGGTATTTGAAAGTTACAGAGAGCGCAATAAACAGAAGAAAATAGTCGTACCGCTCAGCGAAGTAGAAAGGTAATGCGATTAAGGAAAAGAGGAACGGAACTGCATCGAACATTCCATTCGCTGAGTAAACGATTAGGGGAACGTATAGCGTGTAAATTCCCACCAGCTTCAGCAAAGGAAACATTTTCTGCTTCCAAGAATTCAGAAGAAAATAGAGCAGGCTAACATGGGAAAACAAGAGAAAAACAGCTATTTCAGTTTTGAAGACAAAAACTTGATCCACGCCGCTCTGAAGCAAAAAACCAATAGGGAGAAACAGCAGGACGCTGCCTAAAGGGTAAAGATGCGGCATCTGAGGCCACGTTACAAACTTGTAGTATGAATTATCGGCATCGGCTAATGTTCCGAGGGGAGTGTCAAAAATCGAAAAGCCAACTTTTGTGAACAAGGTAGCGGAGTACAGATGCCGCGCGTGGTCCGAATACCAGTTTTCGAACGTCGCTAAAGGGTTAGTGTTCACTACAAGAAGGAAAAGCCACAATACGAGGGACAGCAGAATCAAAATCAACAGTACACGACGCGTTTTCAGTCTCAAAAACTGTCCGTTGTGCGCATCAGCCCGAAGCACGGAGGATTTGCGGAGAGCGGGTTTCAGCAGCAAAAGCATGACAGAGCCGAGGCTGAAAAAGAACAGGATTTTGGCAGGAGTGGTAAGCCACGAAAACGGGAAAAAAACCTTTGGCTTCTGAACGGAAGCTGTAAAATGCATTTCGGTGGCGTCAGTCGTGTTGGTGAAGAAAACCGCATCGTAATAGTCGGTGTCAGCTGTAAACGAATAATCAATGTCTGCCGCTGACAACGTGGAATATTGGGTGCCGTTGTAGGTCTGTATTGAAAAGTTGAAAGGCCAACTTGCCGCTTTGTGGACTGAGACCGAAATGTTCGCGCCTTCTTGGAAAGAACCTAAACCGTATCTTAACATTTCCTGCGATGTTAATCTGAAGGAATCATCGATGATAACCCGAGTTTCCTTTTCAGCCGTGGGTACGGAATACAGATTAACAACGGCAAGGACTACACTTAACGTGAGCAACAACAAAGCGGCGAAAAGAAGAACTTTTGTTATTGCGACATGTTTCATTGAAATCTACCCCTTCATATTCGAGCTGCTTCATGTTGCCGTATTCGAAAGCATATGTTCTATTACGTTAATTTCATTTCGTGTCATTCGGAAGCGCGCGGCGTTTCGCCGTTGGCGCTGCGCTATCTTCGTCCGTGCAGCGTTGTATTAAAAACGTAGGAAATGTAGCTCTGAATCTCTGCCAGAGAAAGCTTGGATTTTCCACGTTTTCTGTTGACAAACAATATTGGTATTTCTTTAATACTGAAATTTTTGGAAAGGGCTTGCCACAGGGTTTCGATCTGAATTTCGTAGGTTTTGCTGTGCAGACTCCTGATTGCTGCTCGTATGAAGTTGGTGGAATAGCAACGGAAGCCGCTTGTACAATCATGAAGCTTCAATCCAACCAAAGATTTAGCTACAAGATTTGCGGTTCGACTTATTATTCTTCTTGGTCATGACCACCCAGTTATCTCACCGCCTCTGCAGTACCTGCTCCCGATCACTATGCCGCAGCCAGTTTGCATTTTCGCCAAGAGCATAGGTATGGTTTTAGGACTATGCGAATAATCAGCATCCATCGTCATAATAAATTTCGGCGGGAACTTTAAGGACAAAAAGATTTTGAAGCCGTCCGTTATGGCGGTTCCTAACCCGCGTTTTTCGGGTCTAACACAGAGAAGAATGGTGCCGTATTTTTTCTGGAGCTTTTTCACGACATCCGCGGTCCTATCAGGGCTGGAATTGTCTATAACTAGGATTGAGGTTTCAAGCGGAAGAGTTTCGATTTCATCAACCAAATTTGCTATGTTCTCCGCTTCACGGTACGTCGGGAGAATCACACCCACATCTGAAATTCCCCCCAGAGCACCCGTCAACTGATAGGACATTAGAGCCACTTACTCTATAGCGGTTGCAGTGAATTAATAAATTTTAAGAAAAACAAGCTGCCCCAGAATGGATTTTAATGGAACTAGGTTGGCTACCGCTTCAGCTTACGCCTATAGTAAGCCAAGGGATGACGAACCCAAAGGCACAAAGCATCCCTGTTCACGCAGACGCCGTGAGTCTGCAAAGTAGCGCATTGAGGCGGCGTATACCTTGTTCGGGAGCCTCTTTCTCCGGCTATGTGCTCGATTTGATAGCGCGTCAGCCTTTCGTTATAATCTGAAAAACTCTTGAACAACTCAGTCACCTTTTCCGAAGGCATGCCGATGCTCACGAGAAAAGAGGTCAACGTGAACCGACCAACATGCGAAAGATGACGTCCCTTCGCAGCATCGTCATAAAGCGCTACGATACAAGGTGGAAAAGCGGATTGCGACACAACCTTAGGGAAGCCCTCCATCTCCTCCTGACCAATCCGCTCCTTAGCTAATTCCAACAGTTCTTCCGCCATCTGGATAATTTTCTCTGGAAAATGGGGAAGCTCAGTTGCCTCAAGCCTTTCTTCAATTCGCCTTTGAACCTCTTCTTGCAACAGTCTCGCCACATCATGCTTGTTCAGGTAAACTTTGCCATTTACCAAAAGGCGGTTGACAAGCTTCCACTTCTTATCCCGTAAATGCGTCATATTCCTCAAGTAGTCAGCAAAATTAACCTCAAATTCAAGAGGTATCTCAGAGCCCCGATTCACAGCAAGATTCCAACCGAAGTCCAGAGCAATCGCCACAATTTTTTCACTAGTTTCAAGCTGCATATCG
>CAZZLA010000190.1:0-2895 GCA_964655035.1 uncultured Candidatus Bathyarchaeia archaeon
AAAATAAAGAAAAAAGAAAAAAATCAGCTGCCCACTTTGTACTTTTTCTTCTTCAAATGTGTAAATCCTTCTGTGGCGTAAAATGCCAATGGAAATGTAAGCAATATTACCCAACGGTAAGGAAGAACCCCGAAAAAAGTGGTTGTACTAATAATCGATAACGATACAACAATTACTATGCAAAGAACCCATGCCTTTAAATGGCGATTTTTTCCAAACCACTTAAAGCCCAAAATTAACAGTGGCAATATAGGTAAATAACACAAAAAAAGGAAACCCACAGTGTCAACAACAAAATCTGTATAAGAAGCAAATCCGAAAAGAGCCATCCAACCTTCCGAGGTCTGAGCGGGAAAACCGCTTAAAGCGGAAAAATCTGAAGAAACGACATAATTCGCGTATATTATCAATAAAAATAAAAAAATCGCTGGAAATGAGCACATAACAATCCTGCGCACATCAACCCATTTTCTATCAATGCTTAATACTATTGCCGCAAATAGAAAAATAAAAAACATGATAACAGCCACAAGCTGATGAGCAAAAACAACACCAAGCATAGCCAAGGAAAGCAACACCCAGTTTTTCCGCGAACTTCCCCCTTTTCCTAGAATGAAAAGCGCTGCAAAAAGAAAAATAAGTCCAAGTTCAGTTCTAAGCATGTCCCATGACACTCTAAGCGCAACAAAGTACAAAGTGGCAAACAACACAACAAGCATACTTTTTTTTGGAGACCAAAAAAGCGTCTTGTTAGCATAAAAATATACAGCAATTCCTAAAAAACCAAGAAGCAATGGAGAAATAATTTTCAAAGATAGAACGACAGGAACTCCAATGTACGTAATTCCCATAAGCAACAAGTAAAAAAAAGGGGACACAGCAAGCAAATTCCAAAAACCTCCTCCGTCTCTTAGCCACAACATTGTGTTCGGTATATAATAGGCAAGGACATCAAAACCCGTCACGAAAGGCCCCATCAGAATTTCAGGAATAGCCCGAACTAACGCAGGCATAAGAAAAGCTAGTAGCGGTAAAACGTTGGGTCTTGCGAGCAAACCGACCACACTCTGCCTCGCATCAACAATAATTCCTTTAATATTGTTTAAAATCGCCGATACCTCATACCATCATAAGCGACCTTAAATAATCTGTACAAGGTTCAAAGAGATACTTGAGATCGACTGAGAACACGTCACAACCAAGAGCTTCGTCTATAACGGTTCGCTTGGACATAGTGCTTCCTCAGCTAATAATTTACGCAATCCATATCCTAAATCAACTTGAGGTTTGTATCCCAATAAGATTGCAGCCTTAGAAATGTTCGCGTAACTGTGTTTGATATCTCCCTCTCTCGCTGACTCATAGGAGATTTCCATGTCCGACTCAGTTGCTTCAAAAATAGAATCTGCCAACTCGATTATGCTAGTGGGCTCGCCATATCCAATATTGAAAACTTCTCCCTCTGCGTTTTTACTCTTACTGGAACGTACAATGGCTTCGACAACATCATGAACATTCACGAAATCTCTGCTTTGACCGCCATCACCGTAAATAACAAGAGGCAACTTATGTTTGCTCCGCTCAATGAATCGTGTAATCACCCCGCAATATTCATTCGCGCCCTGTCTGTAACCATAAACATTAAACAACCGAAGAATCACTGCAGGTAACAGCTGTCTTTCATGAAAACCCAGACAAAACTTCTCAGCCGCAAGCTTCGACTCAGCATAAGGCGAAATGGGGCTAGTCGGGTGTTTCTCAGTGACTGGCAGAAATATTGGTTCGCCGTAAACTGCGCAGGAAGAAACAAACACAAACTTGTTCACCCCAACTTTCGAACATAAACGCAACAAGTTCATAGTCCCTCTGACATTAACGTCAAACGTAACATCCGGGTTCTCCACCGAAAAAGGCACACTCGTCACAGCCGCCAAATGAAACACCACACCAACATCCGCAACACATCTTTCGACAATCGAAGCATCCCGAACATCACCTTCGACAAACTCCACCCTGCCATTTGATAAGTGACCACGGATGTTCTCCAGCCTGCCAGTTGACAAGTTGTCCAAAACTTTGACACAATAACCACAGTCAACCAGCCGATCAACCAGATGACTTCCAATGAAACCGGTACCGCCAGTAACCAAAGCCTTCAAGGCGACTTCAGTCAAGCTCGTGCCTCAACACGTCAACAATCTCCTTAGCCGAAGTGCCATCACCGAAAGGATTCACCCAGTCACGACTCTTGCCAAGCATAAGCTTGGCACCCTCAACAATTCGTTCAGGATTAGTGCCAGCCACAACATTAGAGCCAACATCCAACGTCTCAGGTCTCTCCGTGTTATCCCGCAAAGTGACACAGGGAACCTTCAAGATGCAGGTTTCTTCCTGCACTCCTCCAGAATCCGTTAAAACAAGGTCGGCGCAGCTTTCAAGACGCAGAAAAGCCAAATAATCCAATGGCTCAACCAGACTCAGGCCCTCGGAACTCAAACCAAACCGCGCCATCTGCTTCTTAGCCCTAGGATGAACCGGATACACAAGCGGCAACTCAAACGTCCTCTGAACACGTCTAAGTCCTTCAACAATACCGGAAAATCTGCTCCTGTCATCCACGTTCTCCTGCCGATGCGCAGTAGCAACCATAAAACGGCTTTTTCCAAACCCCAAATCGGTAAGAATCTTACTCTCAGACTTAGCAAGCTCCAAATTCTGGTACACAGCATCGACAATCGTGTTGCCCACCACAAAAATTTTGCTCTCAGGGATGCCTTCATGTAGCAGTATTCCCGCAGACTTCTCGGTTGGCGCAAACAATAAATCCGAACAATGATCAGCCAGAACCCTGTTGATCTCCTCGGGCATACTTCTGTCATAGCTTCTTAGCCCAGC
>CAZZLA010000191.1:0-2871 GCA_964655035.1 uncultured Candidatus Bathyarchaeia archaeon
AAGCCCCACAGCGCGCAGTCGGCTTTTAGCCAGCCTTTTCGCTGAAAAAGCCGTTAACCTGTTATGTCAAGACCAAGGAAACAAGGTAATCGGACTGCAGAACGGCGCCATCTCAAGCATAAAACTGAAGAAGTCATGTGAATCATGGAAGCCGCTTGACCTGCGCCTGCTGGAACTGGCGGAAATGTTGGCGATTTAGCCTTTATCCTTTGGATTTTATGTCCAAATTTACGTCGGTGTGCTTCATCAATCGGAAGAAGTGTATCTTCAGAACGTCAGTTATCAGGAAACTGAGCAATGCATAACCCCACACGATACCAGCTAATGTCCACCCGATAGGCGTCATGAAAACGCCGTAGACTGCTATTAACGTACCGACAAGTTGGGTGATTTCTGCGGTGAATAAAAGAATCCCTGCAGGAAGTGGACGCGCCCAGAAATGTTGCACACCGGTTCGTGCAAGATAAATCGTCATGTGCCCACCAACAGTCATCTTTAGGAAGATAAGCGTCTGCAAAACAGCCATGTTCAAATGCAGCACCTCAACACCTATCAGGAACAGGAAGAAACTTGAAAACACACCTGTGACGCCAAGCAGAGACGCCACCACTAAAACGTCACGCATGTTCCAACGAACAGGATGCTCATGAATTTTCACGTTGTCATAGGCAATCATCATAATGGGCAGATCGTTAAGCAACGCCAAGATAACAATCATCACAGCCGTCAAAGGATAAAAGTTGAAGGCAATAATCGAAAGCGTTAAGAAAATCAACACACGAATGGTTTCTGCTATGCGGTAAATGGCGTAGTTATTCATGCGCCGAAAGATTTTCCGGCTTTCCTTTAAAGTATCAATTATAACGGAAAGCCCCAGCTTGGTAAGAACCACATCAGCCGCGGATTTCGCCGCGTCAGTGGCACCAGCAACTGCAATCCCTGCGTCAGCCTTCTTAAGTGCTGGCGCATCGTTAACTCCGTCGCCAGTCATACCGACAATGTGGCCACGTTCCTGAAGCAAATGCACAATACGGTACTTATGTTCTGGAAAAACTTGGGCGAACCCATCCGCGTTTTCAACAGCCTCTTTCGCTTCTTTATCGGCTTTATCCGCGAAGGAAGACGCGGAAAGGATGTTTGTGCCAAGGTTTACCTCATGGGAAATCTCTCGGGCTATGGCGATGTGGTCGCCTGTAACCATCTTTACGTTGACGCCCATTTCCTGAGCGGTCTTAATCGTTTCCGCCGAATCTTCCCGCGGAGGATCATAAATGGCAAATAGCCCAACGTACTGCCACGTGCCTGCTTGGTCAGTTTTCGCAACGCCTAAAGCGCGGTAACCCTTCGCCGCGAAGGCATTCACGATTTCGTTAATTCTACTTTCCAATTCGTTCTTGTTTGAAACAAGAGACAGGATCACTTGCGGCGCGCCTTTAGAAACCTTGAACTTCACGCCTTTCGCCGTTTCCAGCGCGGCTTCAGTCCTTTTTGAAACCGGGTTAAACGGTTTAAAATCAGCCACGTTATATGCGTCGAAAGCGTCAGCAACCTCATGGATGGTCTTGGCTTTGGCTATAACCGCGTCGTCGATGGGATCGTGATTTTCCTCTCTAGACGCCAGTGTCCCGAAGAGCAGCACATCTTCCATTTTGAACTCGCCAAACGGCTGCACAGTTGCCACGGTGAGCTCGTTCTTCGTTATGGTGCCTGTCTTATCTGAGCATAACACATCCACTCCCGCCATTTCTTCGATTGCCACCAACTTGCTGACGATGGCTTCCTTCTTGGCGAGGGCAGTAGCGCCTATTGCCATGGTTACAGTTAAAACTGCAGGCAAAGCCACGGGGATTGCCGCCACCACCAAAACCAACGCGAACTGCAAGATTTCAAGTGGAGGAACCTGTCGGATGAGCGCCACAATTAATATGACGGAAACCATTATGGCTGCAAGAGCAATCAGGTAGTTGCCTATCTTTATGACTGCTTTCTGGAAGTGGCTGCCCGTTTTGGCTTCTTCCACAAGCTTAGTGGTTCTGCCGAAGAAGCTGGCGATTCCAGTTGCGACAACGTAGGCGTTCATTTCGCCTTGCTTAACTATTGAACCTGAATAGGCGACGTCGGAAAGGTGTTTTTCAACGGGCAACGATTCGCCAGTTAACGCGGATTCATCCAAAAGCAGGTAGTCGCCTTTCATGAGTTTGATGTCTGCTGGAACGATTTCTCCCAAGCGGACTCTGACCACGTCCCCGGGAACGAGATCTCTGGAGGGGATTTCTTGCCATTTGCCGTCTCTGAGCACGCGGGCTTTTGGCGCTAACCGTTTTTTCAACAGCTCTATGGCGTTGTCGGCTTTGTGTTCCTGCCAGAATCCAACTACCGCGTTCACGACAAGCAGTATAAAGATTATGCCGAAGTCTTCCCAGTGCTGGATGAGTATAGACAGAACCGCGGCGGCTTCAATCATCCATGGGATTGGCCCCCAGAAATAGCTTAGTAACTTGCGGATGGGACTAACTTTCTTTTCTGGAATATCGTTAGAACCATAAAGTTGGCGTGTCCTTTCTACTTCTTCGGAAGAAAGCCCTCTCTTTGCATAGAGTTCGAACGGTGTTTCTTCTTCAGGAGCTTGTTTTGTTCCATCATGGATCACTAATAAAGCCTTCTACACGCACCGAAAAAATCGTTGTAATCTGTCTTTTTAAGGTTTCTTTCTGGTTTAGGTAAAATCGTCGTGATTTTGAAAATTTTCAGAGGAGCGACTCGTAGATTTTGATGGTTTCTTCAGCAACCTTTCTCCAAGTGAAGTACTCCAGTACTCTTTTGCGTCCGTTCTCGCCCCAGTTTCTCGCTTTTTCCGGATTCTTCAGGGTT
>CAZZLA010000192.1:0-2814 GCA_964655035.1 uncultured Candidatus Bathyarchaeia archaeon
CAACCGGATTTCTAGCTTAAGCCTCCAGCGCTGCCGCAGAAGCCTTCACGAACATGTTGGCAAACCGTTTAATCAAGTCTTTTTGGTTATATACTTCAGCGTTTAACTTGAAGAAATTACTCATTCGGTCTGTTTCCACACCTATCCCAATCATTATCACATCTTTCTTAACCAGCCTGTCAATGCTTTCCGTTAACGCGTCAGAAATACCCTGATACCCGTACGGCTGACCATCGGAAATCACCACTAAGACACGTTGTTCATCATACCGTTTACTCAAAATCCGCCCAGCAAGCTGAATAGCGTCAGGCATATATGTCAAACCGCCGAACTTGAGCCCTCCAATTCTGCTTCTCACTTTCTTCGTGTAGGCTTCGGTGCTGTCTTTCAACACGTAGAACTTGTCGCTGAAAGCAAAGAATGTCCATGATGCTGGGTCCATAAGCAGTTCTTTTGCCGCTTCAGCAACGCATATGGCCAGAGCCCTTGCCTTTTCGCCTTTCACTTGCATGCTGGAGCTCGCGTCGAAGACTATAGACCAAGCAAAGCTTTTGCTGAGATATTCATCTTTGAAGAAAACGTCAGTCGCAGGTTTCTTGCTTGCGATGGCTTGAATCACAGCCGTCATATCCAGCTGACCCATCTCCTTTCCAGGATCTTCATCCAAGGCATCTTGAGCCACCCGCAGGCTATCCAAAAGTCTTCGGCTTCCCCCTTGAAGAAAAGTCCTCGCCCGCAGATACTGCGTGTAATCTTCGTCAGGAAAGCTGATCGCTTTAAACCGGGTCTCTTCAGCGCACTGGTTAATCCTAGCAAGAATTTTCTCTTTCTTGAGTTCTAAATGCTGCTCAGAATCAAAAGCTTGCAAAGCCTCGACTCCCTGCTCTCTCTTCCAGCAAGACCCGATATCATCTTCTATGGGAATGGTGCCACCTATAGCGTTCATGGATTTCCTGAAAATATTTTCACCTTCAAGGTCTGAGGGCATCTCCGTTTCAGTGAAAACGCTGCACAATCCTGTCTGTTCCATATATGGCAAGGATGGGGCTTCCAAGAATGGACCAAAGGGTTCTAAGGCTTCTGTGATACTTTCTACGTTTTCGTCGAAAAGCTCTTCAATATCGGCGGGGGTGCCTGCAAGCGAGGCTAGAAAAGCGTCTCTTAACGTTATCAATTTAATCATAAGCTCGTTCACTTTTCCTTCTGACTCAGGAGAGAGAAATCCCTTAGCTACGCCAATGTTAACTCTTGAAAGAAGAGCCGCCATAATCCGTGTTGAAGGAGTTAAGATTCTATGTGTAGGTTTGATTTTTGAAAAAGCCATTGTGTTTGCGTATGCCAAGTCGGCGAGGCTTTCAGGTTGCAGCGATTGGATATAGGCGTTGACGAGAACGTTGCTGGTAAGAGATTGTGCAAAAACATTTATGACCGGTTCTGAGAAAAGTTGTGGAGCAAGTTTACGTGGGGGTAAAGGCAACAGGGTGTGCGTTGTTAAGTGCAGCACGGAGGCTCTGAAGAGTCTTCCAACTTTCGCTTTTCCATTGGCATCCGAGGGGAAAACGTGCCCGAGAAAAGAAAAGTACTCGTCATCCAGTAACCGTGCAGAGGGAAAATTTAGTGTGAAGCCAAAAGTATCTGGCTTTAGAATGGGCTGGTTTAGAAGAGGATCTAGGACTATCTTTACTTTCATGTTGTCTTTCTGTAGAGAAACATTCCACGCGTATTCAAGGAACCCCATCGGAAAGACCTTTGAAACTGTTGCTTATTTGGATCATTGCCGGGTGAATACTGATTCTACGACTCGCCTGACATCGGCTTGGACTTCGGCGTTGTCGCTGGTTAACGCGGTTATTGTCTCTTCTGCCGCGTTGTTTGGGGTGTTTCCATCACGTACGAGTGTAGCCCAGTTTATAAGGTCGCCTAAAGAGGGCCCATAGGGCAAGTCACCAGCTTTGTATTGTCTTCGCAGTTCCGCACCCACTTGGATTATTTTGTAGGCTGTTTCTTCCGTGACTCTTGCTCTTTTCTTGAGCATCTGCACTTCAAGTGGCGAGATTTTTTCGCCGACGCTGGTGTAGTCAAAGTTTATCCAGACAGCCATGCGTCGTCTCATCGCTGCGTTTAACGGTTTGGTTCCTGCGAACTCTGCTGAATACGGGTTCATGCTGAGGATTAGGTAGCCGAACTTGTGTCTTTCTATTACTTCGTTGTCTATTTCGTTAAGCACTAAGTGGCCTCGGGTGTCTAAGACTGGGTTTAGTCTTGTGGCTACGTCTTGTTTCATCATGTTTGCTTCGTCAAGGTACATTATGCCGCCTTGTCTGAGCCACTGTGTCAATAAGCCGTCAACCCAGTTCTCTTTTCCGAGTCCGATGAACCGGCCAATGAGGTCGTAGGAAGATGTTTGTAGGCCACAGTTTACTTCCCAAATTGGCAAGCCGCAGAGTTCTGCTACGAGGTAGACTATGTGTGTTTTGCCTGTTCCTGAGGGACCTATTAGAGAGCATTGTTTGAAATAGTAGAGTGCACGCACTATGCGTTCCACGTAATTATTGCCGCTGTCGATGTATTCTGGAGTGTTTTTTGGGATCATGCCTTCTAGGGTTGAAAAGACATAGTTTGGATGCAGGTCGTATCGTTGGATGTCGTATTTGCCGTATAAGGGTGATTTAGACATGGGGCGCTCTTTGTTTAGGGACACGGTTACCTTGAATCGGTCTCGTCTTAGAGATGAGACTTCTTCGATTCTGCTGCCTTCATGTTCTTTTTTTAGACCTTGGTGTCCATAACTCACGAGAGCGTCGCCTCTGGCGT
>CAZZLA010000193.1:0-2781 GCA_964655035.1 uncultured Candidatus Bathyarchaeia archaeon
GACCTGCCTGAGGTGCCAAACCACGAACAATGAAAACGCCGTTGAAGTCACGAGTCTAACGAAACGTTTTGGCGAGTTACTAGCAGTTGACAGCGTCAGTTTTGAAGTAAAGAAGGGCGAGCTTTTCGGTTTTTTAGGCCCTAACGGCGCCGGCAAAACCACCACGATCAGAATACTTACCGGTGTGATAAAGCCGGACAAAGGAACAGCGTCCATATTCGGTTACGACATTCTGAAACAGGGCTTGAAAACAAGGCAGTTGATGGGCATCGTTCCTGAAATGGCAAATGCATACGTAGACCTTTCAGCTTGGAATAACCTGATGCTGATTGGAGCGTTGTACGGCGTTTCCAAGAAGCAGAGAACGGAAAGAGCAGAAAGCCTTCTGAAAAAATTTGAATTGTACGAGCGCAGAAAACATTTTGTCAAAGGTTTTTCAAAGGGAATGAAACAAAGATTGCTCTTGTGTATGGCGCTGATCGGCGAGCCTCAAATTCTCTTCTTGGACGAGCCAACCTCTGGATTAGACGTTGAGAGCCAACGATTGATGAAAGACACCATCAGAGAGTACAACGCAGACGGCACAACAGTGTTTTTGACCACTCACAACATGGAAGAGGCTAACCAGCTTTGCGACAGAATAGCCATAATCAACCATGGCAGAATGGCAGCCATCGACAGCCCAGAAAGACTAAGGCTTCAAAGCAGCGGATTACAGTCTATCGAAATAAGCTTTGACAATCCAGTGAACACTGAGGAGCTGGTAAGGATAAAGGGTGTCGAGAAGGTCGCTAAGATGGGTGACAAATTGAAACTGTACGTTGACGAAACAAGCCCTGTTGTAGAAGCACTCGTTGATTATGCCCGCTCAAGACGGTTGAACATAAATACGCTTAACACACTTGCGCCAAGTTTGGAAGATGTGTTTCTAAAACTTGTGAAAGAGAGTTAAGGTGACATTTTTTATGGAAAATAGTCTTTGGGAAAAGTTCAAGCGGTCTCTTGCCATCGTCGATAAGAACATACGCATATACTACTCTAAGGGGCCTGTCATCATCTTCGGGCTTCTGATGCCTTTCTTCCTTTTCCTTTCATTCTACATCGGGCGAAACACGCCTATCGAAGCGCTGATACCTGGACTGCTTGGGATGACCGCTTTTTTCACGGCGACATCCGTTGGACCCGCCATCGTTCCGTGGGAGGCAAGAGCCAAAACACTTGAGCGCCTCATATCTTCGCCCGTTTCCCTACGGACTATATTCCTGGGAGATGTGCTTTCTTCATTCGTTTTCGGCATTCTTGTCTCCGCTGTCGCCACAGCTGCAAGCGTGCTTATCGGCGTCCCCGTTGTCAATCCTTTGTTCCTTTGTTTCGGGCTTGTTCTTTCCAGTTTTTGCTTCGCGTCTTTCAGCATACTGCTCTCCGCTTACCCGCCCACAGACAACATAGCCACCACAATGATGCTGTCCTCCATGATCAAGTTTCCACTGGTCTTCATAAGCGGCGTTTTCATCCCAATCGAAGAACTCCCAGTTTGGGGCAGAGCCATTTCATCAATCTCACCGCTAACCTATTTTACAGATTTAGCAAGATATTCCATACAAGGCACAAGTTACTATCCGATAGCGGTAGATATCCTAGCCCTCATAGCATTCACGATAGCGTTTCTGTTCGTAGCCATAAAAATCCATGAGCACACGATTCTGAAGAGATTATGAAAATCCTAAGCGTTGTTAATTTGCGAGTGTCATAAAAGGCTCCTTTAGAAATCGTCAAGTAACTGAATGGGACGGAATTTTGTGTATGCATAAAATTTAAGTCGATTATGATTAATTGCAGTGTGGAAGATGGAGATTTGAAGATAGGAATTGTTATTTATTCCGGTGATTCGGAAACTGTGTGGAACGCATTTCGGTTTGGGAACTTTGCTTTGAGCCAGAAAGACGAAGTAAAGGTATTCCTATTGGCAAAGGGAGTGGAATCGGAAAACCTTGACAGTGACAGGTTTAAGGTGACAGCGCAAATGAAGAGTTTTGTGGGTAATGGCGGCAAAATATTTGCATGTGGGTCTTGCCTGAAAATTCGTCACTCTGAGGGTTCAGAAACTTGTCCTTTGTCCACAATGAAAGACCTGTACAATATAATAGATCAAAGCGACAAAATCTTAACCTTCTAAAAGGGAGGTTATCAAAAACAGATATTTTAGCTCGGGTAAATCCCTATTAGATTAGTTCTGTAATTGCTGCTAAGATTTTTGTTGCAGATTCCTCTATGTGCTTAGGCTTCACGATCTTTAACGCGGTTGTTGTGATTTTCATTTTTACTTTTTACATTTCTGTAGCGAGAGGAATTTCCTTTAGGAACAGGTTTTCAGAAATGGTGTTGATCAGCCTTGGGGTAGCCGCCTTAACATTCTTAATAACGCTCCTTATTAAGGTATTTTTGAATGTGGAAATATGATTACTTATGGAGCTTCCAATTTCAAGTTGAATTTTCTGGGTGACGAAGCTGTGTTTGCACGGGACTTCTTATTTCGGAAGTTGACACAAAAGGTATTTTTCCTTCAGAAATCGCCCTCTGCATATCTTGGTCAGAACTCTTCTCCCGCGTGAAAAACACTATTGTGTCCTCTTTATCCTCCATCCCAACCTCGCATAGGATATGCCTCAAAAGCCTACTTGGGAAAGCAAAAACGAACAGATGACCCTCAAAAGTGGAAAACTGAGGGCAAAACTCGACTATTTTTCCACCATATTTTTGGCTGACCTTTATCATTCCCGC
>CAZZLA010000194.1:0-2767 GCA_964655035.1 uncultured Candidatus Bathyarchaeia archaeon
CGAAATCTCGCCTAGGAAAGGTCTTATCCGCCTCCGCTAATACACTATCGCAGACTTGGAGTTCTTCTTCGACCCTGAAGAGCCGAACTGCTGCCTGCTGAAAGACGTGGAAAACGAGACGCTACGCTTGTACCTCGCTCCCGAACGGCTGAAATGCTCAGAAAAAACCATCGAAGTCACCGTCAAACAAGCCGTAACCCAGCAGCTTATCCGCTCGGAGTGGCAGGCTTTCTTCATGTCCATGGCAAAAAAGCTCCTGACGGAAATCGGGGTGCCCCCGGAAAATCAGCGTTTCATCGAAAAAACCCAGTGGGAAAAGGCTCATTACGCAAGCCAAAGCTTCGACCAAGAAGTCTACGTGGACCGCTGGGGCTGGATCGAAGTTTCAGGGCACGCCCACCGCACCGACTTCGACCTGAGCAGCCACATGAAAGCCAGCGGCGCAGACCTCCGCGTCTACAAAGAATACCCGACACCCGTAGAAGAAGAACAGCTTGTCGTGAAGCCTATAATGGCGAAGCTTGGTCCCGCGTTCAAGAAGGAAGCAGCCAAAGCCGCTGAGTTGCTCGCAGAAGCACCCGCCGAGGAAGTCGCTGCTGCGCTCAAGGAAAACGGGTTTTACATGGCTGGCGCCTACAAGATCCTTCCTGAATATATGGGCGTGAGCCGTCAAAAATGCGTTGTCCGGGGCAAACGGTTCATCCCGCAAGTTGTCGAACCCAGCTTCGGGTGTGACAGGCTTTTTTACGTTGCGCTGGAGTACGCTTACGGCGTGAAGGGCGACCGAGTGGTCATGAGTTTCCCAAGAACTATTGCGCCCACGCAGGTGGGCGTTTACCCGCTTGTAAGCAAGGATGGCATAGGCGAAAAAGCACGGGAAGTGCATCAGCAGCTTGTGAATGAAGGGTTGGCGGCGGAACTGGATGAGACAGGCAGTATAGGCAGAAGATATGCGCGCGCGGATGAAGCAGGTGTTCCTTTGGGCGTGACAGTGGATTATGAAACGTTGAAAGACGACACCGTGACAGTTCGTGATCGTGACACGTGGCAACAGGTCAGAACCAGAATCAGCGATTTGCCTGGGCTGTTGCACACGTACTTCCAAGAAAAAATAAACTTCAAAGACCTAGGCGCTTCGGTGCCCGCTTGAGTCATTAGCTTTTATAATACACTTGCAATACTAATGTTGGACAAGTCAGCGACATTCATGGGTGGAAAACAAGGATGGTACTTCCAGCAGAAACAGAACAACGCGTAAAACGCAGAGCCCTAAACGCTTGCCAAGATAACTTGCGCAAAGTTGTAGATCTCACAAGAAAAATTCCTCAATTGGTCGACCACTTCACTAAAGGTGACAAAGACTCAGCTAGGCAGCTTTTCAGCGAAATAAGAAAAGGCGAAGAGGAAGTCATTGCGGCTAGGCGCATGGTTTCCCAGGAGCTCGCCGAAATAGGCGCCATACTCACCAGTAGGGAAGACTACTTGAGGTTCACAAACCTGTCAAGCGAGATTGCCGATTTTTCCGAAGGCATCGCCTATTATCTCATTGAAATAATGGAGCACAACTGGAACGTGCCAGGAGACATAAAGAAAGATTTAACACAGCTTTCCGAGGCAGTTTTTGACGCGGTGCTTAAGCTCAGAGAAACAATGATGGTTCTAAACTACGGATCAACAAAAACGTTGGAAAAAGCCAAAGACGTTGAAATCGCCGAGAGAACCGTGGACGACCTGTATCGCGCATTGTCAATAAAGGTTCTCAGCAGCAAACTTGATCTTCCAGTCCTGCTGCTCATGAGAGACGTTCTTCAACTTCTGGAAAACTCGGCTGACAAAGCGGAAGACGCAGCGGACACAGCACGCATACTATCCTTCATAATGTGACACAGTGAGCGCGGAAACCTTCATGGCGAAAATCAAAGTCGAATTAATCGAAAACTTCCTTGTGGTCTGGGACGCGGCAGAAGGCTCAAAGCTGTACAAGGCAGGGTTTTACGGCAAACCGCTTGGAATCCCGAAGCCGAAAATTCCCGAGTTCAAAGTCCCCCTGCTGTTGGATTTGATGGAAGGCCTTTACCTTTTTGAAACGGGCAAAATAACAATTTATGAAGGCGCCGCTAAACGCAAGGTCGGGCTCAAGAAGCTACGGCAGAAAATCAAGCAGTTATACGACGAGTTTGAAGAGAAATACGCGGTTTACCGAGACCTACGGGACAGCGGCTTGATTGTAACGCCGGGCATAAAGTTCGGCTGCGACTTTGCAGTTTACAAGTACGGTCCAGGGGTTGAGCACGCGCCGTACATGGTTTCCGTGAAGAAGGCGGGCTCTGAAATTTCAGCCACCGAGATTGTGAAGGCAGGGCGTTTGGCGACTACGGTGCGGAAACGGTTTATAATTGCCGTGCCGAACTTGACTGCGGAGAAGACGAAGTATTTGATTTTCAAGTGGTTTAAGGCTTAGTTTGCGAGTATGGTTTGGTTTTGAAATTCTCCTCTGATCCTTTGATGAGGATAAATCTTTGTAGCTGCAAGTGAGCATCCCTCCTCTAAAGTAACATCGTCAGCGATTACACTTACAGCTGTAACCCTAGTTGGCTTTTGGACGCTTGAGTTTACTGCGACGTGTCTTCCTATTATGCTGTCGTAGATTTCAGCGTCTTCGCCAATGATTACTCGGTCCATTATTGCAGAGTTTTCAATTACTGCATTCTTGCCGATTCTAGTGAAATTGTCAATGCAAGAGTTCACAATTCTCGCGCCATCCTCA
>CAZZLA010000195.1:0-2756 GCA_964655035.1 uncultured Candidatus Bathyarchaeia archaeon
GGTTTAGGCGGAAACGGCGGCGACGGATTCGTGGCTGCCAGGCATCTGCTTTCCCAAGGCTTTAAAGTGTCCATAATTCTAGCGGGAAAAAGCAGGGCCATCCGCCACGAAGCGGCGCTAAAGAACTGGTGTGCCCTTCAGCCGTTGCGGGAAAGCATTCCGATTCACGAGGTCACTGACAGTTCCGCCATACCCCTCGTAGTTGCGGATGTAGTTGTGGACGCGTTGCTGGGAACGGGAACGAAAGGGAAACTCAAGCCGCCCATAACGCAAATTGTCGATTACATCAACGGGTTGGAGGCTTTCAAAATCGCAGTTGACGTGCCGACTGGAATAGACTCGGACACAGGAGATGTTTTAGGCAACGCCGTGAAAGCAGACGTTACGGTAACTTTCTATAAAGCAAAGACGGGACTGCGCAACGCCAAAAAATACGCTGGCGAGCTAGTCGTAAGGGACATTGGGTTGCCCCGTGAGCTTGAAAAGTTTGCGGGTCCCGGCGACGTTCTTTTGGTAAAGAAAACGCGAACCGCAACCGCGCACAAAGGCGATTTTGGCCGTTTGCTGGTTGTTGGCGGCAGCGAGGTTTTCTCAGGTGCCCCCGCTTTGGTGTCGTTGGCTGCGTTGCGAACAGGCGTGGATATTGTTTATCTTGCGGCTCCGGCGAAAACCGCGTATGCCATTTCGTCGATGTCTCCGGATTTGATAACGTTGAAGCTTAAAGGCGACCATCTGAGCGTGAGTAGCGTGGAAGCGGTGCAGCCGTACTTGGAGATGGCGGACGCGGTTGTCATTGGTCCTGGATTGGGTTTGAATGCTGAGACCCGGGAGTTCGTCAAGGCGTGTGTGTCAGCCGTTGAAGGCGCGTGCAAGCCTTTGGTGCTTGATGCAGACGGGTTGAAGGCGTTCGCCGATTTTAGGCGCCCGTTGAAGGTGCCGTTTGTTCTTACGCCGCACGCTGGCGAATATGAGATACTTACAGGCCGAAAATTGCCTGAGAGCCGTGAAGAGCGAGTTGCGGAGGTGCAGAAGACGGCTAAAGAGCTTAACGCGGTTATCTTGGTGAAAGGTGAAGTGGACGTTGTTTGCGATGCGAAGAGGGTTAGGCTGAACTTTACGGGTAATCCTGGCATGACGGTTGGCGGCACGGGCGATGTTCTTTCTGGCGTTGTTGGTGCTTTGTTGGCGCAGAAGGCTAATGCGTTTGAGGCGGCGGTTGCGGGAGCCTTTGTCAACGGAGCGGCAGGGGACCTTGTTGCGGGCGAGAAAGGTTTTCACTTGGTGGCCAGTGACCTTCTCGAGTATATTCCCCGCGTTTTAGATGACCCCATGAGTCACGGTAAGCTGCATAAGACGGGTGGAAAAGTCGGTTAGGCTAACTATTTACCATGCGAAACAGTGCGATCCGAAGCGTTGCACGGGCTTGAAGCTGAAGCGGCATGGGTTGGCTAGGCTGGTTACCAGCATCAGGTTTTTGCCGAGGCGTGCTATTGTGCTTAACCCGTTTGGAGTGATTGCGTTTTCGCCTGCGGATCGGCAGCGGATTCAGGATTTTGGTTTAGCAGCTTTGGATTGCAGTTGGGAGCACGCGCAGAAAGTTCTGTCGCCGCACGTGAAGGGCACGAGTCGTTGCTTGCCCATTTTAATCGCGGGAAACCCGACTAACTATTCTAAACCAACTAAGCTGTCCACGGTTGAAGCTCTGGCTGGAGCGTTGTACATAGCTGGATTTAGAGAGGAGGCGGAGAAGTTGCTTTCGATCTTTACGTGGGGGCACACGTTTTTGGAGTTAAATGCGGATTTGCTTGAGGCTTATGCTGGAGCGAAGGATAGTACGGAAATCGTAAAGATGCAGAGTATGCTTGGAAGAAAGGCTGAGGAATAACGCTGAAAGAGTGTGTTTTGGGTGATGCTTTTGTATACCGAACCTTTTCCATGGAAAAAGACGCTTAAAATAAGCTAATAAATCAGTTGCTTCTTAAACGAAGGCTATGGATGCGAAGCAGAAAAAAGGCGATGTCCAAGCCTTCGAACATAGGTCAGCAACGTATAAGGGTTCCACTAAGCAGTGGCTTTTATTTGACCGCGTGCAAAAAGCTGTTCTAGACTTGTTCAAAATGGAGACATTTTGACGACTGTTTTGGATGTTGGCTGTGGGACAGGTCGATTGCTGCGGAAGGCGCATGAACGCTGACCAAACGCACGTTTGTTCGGTGTTGACCCTGCGGAAGGTATAGTGGAGAAGGCTCGTCAAATTTTGCTTGAAGGGCGCTTCTATGTTGGCGTGGCGGAGTCGTTGCCGTTGCCTGATTATTCGGTTGATGTTGTTTTAAGCACTGCTTCTTTTCATCACTGGACTGACCAAGCGGCGGATGTTCGTGAAATTGCACGTGTTCTGCGCTCGGAGGGATAGGTGGTTCTTGCGGACATTGTTATGCCTAAGGGTTTGTCGTTGATTGTTCGCCATTTTAGGCGCAATGACCCTGTTAAGACGCGGGAGATGTTTGTTTAGGCGGGGTTGGAGGTTGCGGCTCAGTATCGGCGTATGGCGCGGCTTTTGGTGATAACGGTTGGAAAGAAAACAGTAACTTGAGAAAGCATGTATACATTGAGAACATTTATTAGCATAGTAAAGAAGGTTGATTCTTACGTTGTCTGCAGGAGAGTTACTGTTGGTTAACAGGGTTTGGGAGTGAGCTAAGAACATGGCGTATATTACCGACTTCTACCTGTTCCTTTCTTCCGTCGCTCTCATC
>CAZZLA010000196.1:0-2754 GCA_964655035.1 uncultured Candidatus Bathyarchaeia archaeon
GATTTTATTTTTTCAAAATCGGCTTGTAGAAGTTCGTAGTCCTTTGACAACTGGTTAAAGGACAGGTATTGAACAAAGGATAAGCTCGCCAAAAGCACAATAGATATGAGGAGTACGGCAAACACTGTTTTCCGCTTTAAGGATAACGGCGAAACCTTTTTTGTCTGGGACGGCACTTCTTCTGCTCCTTTCATCATAGACACAGAAGCTTCCCCGAAGCTGGATAGTTTGTATCTTCCATCGTCCGTTTTAACTAAAAATTCGTCAAGGGTTTCAAGGTGATATGTCAGGTGGGAACCTGGGATGTCCAGTTTTTCAAGCATTTGTGAAAAGGTCATTGATTTTTCCGAGAGCATTTTAAGGATTTTGCGGCGTGCTGGATGCTTTAAGGAACTAAACATTGTGGAGTATTTTTCTTCCATGGAGCCGCTCATTTCAACATACCACCCACCTATACTATACTATAACGTTAGTTATTAGAAAATTTCTGTTATAACGCATTTTTGCTGACAAAAGTTTTAGTCAAGAAATATTGACAAAAAATAGGCAATGCAAATTTTTTTGTGTCAAGAAACTTTTACAAAAATTGTTTTATTCTAATATAACGCCATAACATATTGCACGCGCTATGTTCAGTCTGAGGATTTAATCATGAAAGGATTTGGAAGTCGTCAACTTCAAGATTATGCGGTTACACCAGATGCAGCTCTTGGCTCGGCAACGAAATGCGTTTTCGTGGCAATATTCGAAAATGACGGAAAGACAATCCTGCAACCACTCGTAACAGAAAAGGAAGCAAAATCAATCATAGAGTTATTCGAGAATTTAACTCTCGAGGTGTGGCTATCCAATGGTAGAGCTGATATTTCCGATTTTGACGTTGCGATACTGAAGTACAAACAAGTTTTACAGTCGTTGACAAAATGCGAACAAGCGAAAAGTCAAGTGTGTTTAAAGAATTTTAATGAACATCTCATTTCTTGTGAGCAATGTTCTCTAAGCGTTAATACGGGTGAGGGCAGATGACAACTGTTGAAACATTGGTTTCAGATGTGAGTATGGCGCGTGCGGCTTCAAATAACAAAGCAAGGTCACCGTTGTACATGGTGACTTGGCGATGCACCCGAAGATGCGTTGGTAATTGTCTTTACTGCAGCTATACGCCTCCTGTGAAACCTGAAGAAGCTGAAGTTAACACGAAACTGGGCTACAAAATTGTGGATGAAGTTTACGATTTTGGTTCACCTTGGTTTGGAATAAGCGGAGGGGAACCTTTGGTTCGCGAAGACATCTTCGATATCATAGAGTACGCTAAGGAAGTGGGATTTGAAGTCAGCCTTATAACTAGCGGCTTTGCTTTTGATGAGAAACGCCTTAACAATCTTGTGCGAAATGAGGTTCACACTGCAGTTAGCATTGACGGGTCAAGGGAATCAAACGATAAAATCAGAGGGAGAGGTAGCTACGACAAGGCGGTTTACGCCATGAAGAGGCTCTCAGAAAACGGAATCTTGGACTGTATAGTAACGACGATGACGAAGTACAACATCAGGGAAATGGATCATACGGCGAAGTTAGCTGCAGAGTACGGAGCAACTATGGTTGTTTACCACAACCTTGTACCAGTTGGCAAAGCCAGTACCAACATGCCGGACTTGGCTCCGACTCCAGAAGAGTACGAGACGGCGTTCAATGATATATACGATTTACAGGTGGCGTATTCTGGAAAGCTTCAGGTCAATGTTTATGCACCGTTCTACGCAAGAATCGTGCGCCAGAGAAACCCTGTCGACTTCTGGGATTGGTTCCAAAATGGTTTTTTGGGAAAATGCACTATCGGCGGTAACTATGTTAGCGTAACCGAAAACGGTGATTACAGGTCATGCGGCTTCCACGAAGGTTACAGGCTTGGAAACGTTAGAGACAGTAAGTTGAATTCGGTTTGGAATAAGCTTCAAAGCTCCAAGTTTCACCTTAAGCTAAGGGACAAGAGAAACATCATTGGCAAATGCGGAGTCTGCGAGTACCGCGAAATCTGCGGCGGCTGCAGGACACGCGCAGAATACTACACGGGAAACCTGTTCGAGTCAGACCCCGCTTGCGCATACATTCCTAAAGTCCTTCGTGAGTCATAAACGCGCTATCAACAATATGAAAAGCACTTGTTCTTAGTCATAAGTTATTTATGAGCATCCCTGCATAGCGCGCGCTAGGCTAAACGGGCCACGTAACGCAATTAACAATGCTTATTAGCTTTGAATGAAGCAGTAACAAAGCGATGAAAAATGTCCAATGAAGGCTTTACTGAGTACAAGCGCAGAGAATTCTGTAACGACGTAAAATGCTCAGTGCAGATGGAACTGAACCGCTTGTCAGAGAAGCCTGACGAGTATGAGAAAATTAGAAAAACATGCAGCACCGCCTGCGTGTACACCACGTGGCAGTTTCACCACTGGCTCATAGAGAAAGGTTATTTAATTGTTAAACCGATAAAGAGAAAGGTTAATATTGATTCTGATTCAGAAAACGATAAACCGTGACTCAGATGTAAAACAGCTAATTCTGCTTGCACTTTCTATTATTGTGTTTCGTGAAGTGGACGACTGACATTAGCAGCGCGCGCGATTGACTGAGACTGACTGACATTATAAATATATTCACGCACGCGGGCGGGGGCGGGGGCGGGGGCGGGGGCGGGGACGCACGCGCATTCGAAAAAGAGAAAAAAAATAGAATTTATTCCAAACACCAACC
>CAZZLA010000197.1:0-2747 GCA_964655035.1 uncultured Candidatus Bathyarchaeia archaeon
CGGTGGAATGGCACAAAAACCAAACAAAATGAAGGAAGACCGATGGCTAAACGCATAATCGTTATCGGAGCCAACGCCGCAGGAGTGGAAGCCGCATCTGCCGCGCGAAAAAAAGACCGCACAGCTGAAATCACCCTGATAAACCAAGAGAAAAACGCGGGATACTCACGTTGTGGTCTGCCATTCGTGATAGGCGGACAAATACCCAGCTTCAAAGATTTGACTGTTTATCCACCTGCCTACTTCCAGCTGCTAAAGTTGAATTTGAAAACAGAGACAAAAGTTACAACCATAAACACGAAAGAGAAAACGCTCACCGCTGTTGACCAGACAGGAGCCACGGAATCTCTGCAATACGACAGCTTGGTGATTGCTACAGGCGCTGACGCCTTCATGCCTCCGATTAAAGGACATGAAAAGCAGGGTATACTGAGCCTACGCAATCTGGAGGACGGCGAAAAAATTTTCCAGGCGGTCCAGAACGGAGCCAAATCGGCAGTCATCATGGGCGCTGGCTTGATTGGGCTGGAAACTGGCGTGGCTTTGATTGAACGTGGCTTAAAAGTAACGGTAGTTGAGATGCTGCCGCAGATTCTTCCTGCCATGCTTGACGCGGACATGGCGAAGCAGGTTCAGGAGCATCTGCATGAAAAGGGCATTTGTATTCTCACGGAAAAAGCCGTGGAAGAGTTTCTCGGCGACGACAAGGTGACGGCGATTATGGCTGGCGGCGAAAAAATAGACGCTGACATGTTCATCAGCGCCTTCGGCGTACGAGCGAACACCAAGCTGGCAGCTGACTCTGGAATATCGCTAGGCGAAACCCGCGCGATAAAAACAAATGGCAGAATGGAAACTACTGTGAAAGACATTTACGCTGCAGGGGACTGCGCAGAAGCTCCAAACATAATAACTCACAAGCCAATGTGCGCTCAGTTAGGCACAATCGCGGTCAGGCAAGGCAAAGTGGCAGGCACAAACGCGGGAGGAGGTTACGCCCTATTTTCAGGCATATTAGCTTCGGCAGTAACCCGATTGTTCAGCATAGAAGCAGGAGTGACAGGCTTAACGGATATAGCAGCGCAAAGAGCCAGAATCGAAGTGGTTACTGGCGCCATAAGCTCGAAGACAAAGGCTGACTACTACCCCGACGCGTTGCCAATAAAAGTCAAGCTTGTCGTCGAAAAAGAGTCACAGCGCATAATTGGCGCGCAGATAATCGGCGGCGAAGAAGTCACGCAGCGCGTAAACGCCCTATCATTTGGCATTCAGAAAGGCATGACAGTGCGCGAACTTGCCAAAGCAGACACGGCTTACGCGCCTCCATTGTGCGAAACTTGGGAGCCAATGGTGTTAGCCGCAGAAATGGTTCTCATGAAACTACGCTGACCCCTGCCTTTTCTTTTTCCTTTTCTATTTTGTATCCGAAGACCTAATGAATACTCACCTAATTCTGTATGCGCGCTTTGATTTTTGAAAAGCGGTTCCTTGTTTCTGTGACGCCTAAAATCATGTTTGCTAGTTTGCGCCTTACAGTCCTGGCTGGGTGAACGGGCTCGTCATGCCGACCAGCAGTTTCCCAAACGTGTCTATGTGCTTTTCTTCATCGGCGAGAATTCCCTCAAGCAATCGCCTAGTTGTGAAGTCGCCTTCTTCGCTAGCAGCCTGTATGCCTCGCTTGCAAAGTTCAGTTGCCTCTTCCTCATTCTGTTCGTCTTGCTTCAACATCTCTATCAAACTGCCGCCGACAAACACGGGGTCAGGCTTGGTTGTGGGCACTCCATCCAAGTAATCCAGTCTCTCCGCAAGCGCTTCAGCGTGCTTCATCTCCGCGATAGCGATCTCCTTGAATATTCCTTTTACCAATGCACCGTCCATTCCGGTAACTTGGACGTGTTGCCACATGTACTGAATGCTGACTTGCAGTTCACGAGCTATAACTTTATTCAAAAGTTCCAACAACTTCTGAGACGCCATAATAATCACCTACAAACTACACCTGTGATAGACGCATTAATATATAAATGGTCTTCTCCATCACACCCTGAGACCGCTTCAAGAGAACGATGCGCCTTCAGAAGGGATTCGCACCCAAGGCCATAATCGTATTTCAAACCAACACTCAATTTTAACCCACTCCGCACAGACGTCCTTCAAAAAATGGGAGTTTTTACGAGCATAAGAGCAAAGACCAGAATAAGTAACCTAAAACACCTGAAAATAACAATTTGGATTGGTAGTTAACAATTTGCTTTCACAGTATCCTAAGAATTAGCCAAATTGCACGGAATAAAAAGAAAAAAGGAGATATTGATTTTAGATTTGTTTGGTTTTTACCGCGTTTTCCAAGGCCACTACGCCTGGAAGCTTCTTACCCATAAGGAACTCGATTAAAGCTCCGCCAGCAGTGCTTATGTAGCTGATTTTCTTGGTTAAACCGTATTCCTGTATTGCCGCGATCGTGTTGCCGCCTCCGGCAAGTGAAAAAGCTTTTGAGTTGGCTATGGCTTCGAAGACTTTTTTGGTGCCGTAGTTGAATTCTTTGTTTTCGTAGACGCCCATTGGTCCGCTGACTACTATGGATTTGGCTTTGTTGACGATTTCTGCGTAAAGCTCCGCGGTTTTCGTGCCTATGTCAAAGATAGAGTATTCAGTTGGCAGCTGATCCACGGTGATTTCCTTTCGCTTGCCGTTCACATCCAACGCAACATCAACAGGAACCACAATGCCGCTAGGGTACTTCTGCA
>CAZZLA010000198.1:0-1565 GCA_964655035.1 uncultured Candidatus Bathyarchaeia archaeon
ACTGACAAACACGAATGGCAACAAATCCATACGCTTCTCAAACTCGCGGAGATGGGTGCCCACAGGCGAACCGCCAAAATCTCTACCGAATATTTGGCTGAGAAACTGGGGATTTCCCAGCAGACTGCATCTCGGCACTTGATAGAACTGGAACGTAAAAGGTGGATTCAGAGGACCATAACGCCTGAAGGTAGCTTGATTAAAATTGACGATGCGGGCATGAAAGAGGTTCAGAAGTTATATTCGAACTTGCGGTTTTTGATTGAAGCAGCTTATCCGCCTTCAGTTACTTTTGAGGGAACGGTTTTCACGGGTTTGGGTGAAGGTGCGTATTACATCGCGAAGGAGGTTTATCGGAAGCAGTTCATTGAAAAACTGGGTTTTGACCCTTATCCTGGTACGCTTAATCTCAAGCTTGCAACGGAATA
Organism: uncultured Candidatus Bathyarchaeia archaeon; assembly: GCA_964655035.1. GTDB lineage: Archaea > Thermoproteota > Bathyarchaeia > Bathyarchaeales > Bathycorpusculaceae > SG8-32-3. Next base: position 429 of record CAZZLA010000198.1, read on the forward strand.
TGACCTTAAGACGCGTGCGGAGTTGGAGACGTATCCTGCAATTGAGATTGAGGGTTTCAGGAATGAAAATCGGACTTTTGGGTTGGTTAAATGTTACCCTGCTACCATTGACAATAAGGTTAAGGGTTCTTTGATTTTGGCTTTGCGGAGTCATTATGATGTTTCAGTGGTGGAGATAATTGCGCCTGTTTGCCTTAGAAAACATCTTAACTTGAAGGATGGGCATAAGGTGAAGGTGGAGGTGTTCACTCTTCCTTAGTTTTATGGGAAGGGTGAATACGAATAGCTTATTGTGTATCGTGTTTCTGGTTTGCGTCTTGTAGCTAGCAGATAGCCTATCAGCAAGCCTGTTCCGAGTCCACCTAAATGCGCGAAAATGTTTACGTCTGGTCCTGAGCTGAGGAGTAACAGAAAGAACGCATATACCAAAGCACCAATTATTGACTGGCTGACGCTGCGTCTAGCGTATACTGCGGTTGCACCGAAAAGGGCGAATATGGCTCCTGACGCACCAACCGAAGGGACGGTGAGGGGTAAAAGTAGTAGCGACAGCAGATTGCCTGATAATCCGCCTAGTAAGTAGATGGCTAGGTATTCAGGTAGGGAAAACATTTCTTCGCTTCTTAATCCGAAGATGAGGAGAAAGAGCATGTTGCCTCCGATGTGCGCTATGTTGGCGTGAACAAACATGGATGTTAAAAGTTGATAGTAATAGCCATAGTAGAGTAATAGCTCGTTAACTTGACCATACTGCACTATCATGTTAATGTTGGTTTCCAGAAAATTTCCGCCCACGACAGAAGTGTAAATGTAAAATGCGATGTTCAACGCGATAAGAATGAGTGTTGGCTTAAACTTCTGGCTGTTAGGCATGGCGGTTACCTGACGAATTTTTCAATGATTTTCTGCCGTATCTTTGATGAGCTATCTAGTGCCTCTTCTTCGAATTTGCCGATTCTAACGACTTTCACGTTTAATTTGTGCTTATTTACGTATGCTTGAACGTGTTTCTCCATATCTGCTTGGTCGTAGCCCAAAGCGATTATGTCGGGTTTGGCTCGTTCTATAACATCTCCGATGTCGAATTTTTCAAATCCGAGCACAGCAGCGTCAACGACATTTAGGGATTCCACTAAA
>CAZZLA010000198.1:1575-2703 GCA_964655035.1 uncultured Candidatus Bathyarchaeia archaeon
TTGATTTTCGGACATTATGGGTTTTCTGCCTTTTGTTTTTTCCACTGTGCTGTCTCTTGCGATGATGACTATGAGTTCCGTGTTTTTGCCGCCAGTTTTCTTGGCTTCCTCCAAGAATTTGACATGCCCCAAATGCAACAGGTCGAATACGCCTGAAGCTAAAACTCTTTTTTTCTTTTCGTGTTCGTGGGCCATTCGAATTTTACCGCTCCCAACAGTTTCAACGCGTCTAATAATCCTTCGCAGTACGCGATTGAGGTTAAGCTTGTTTCAAAGCTTTTCTGAGCCTTATAATACTTTGCGTCTTCCAGATAATTGGTGACGTAGCTGAGAATGCTGTCGACATTTTCCTCGGTTACCGTTATAGCTCCTTTGGTTCGCTGCAATTCCTTCAGCACTTTTTCTGCGGAGGCTATGTATTTTCCCGTTAACTCTTCTAAGCTCATCTGGCTTTTCTCCGCAAGGTTTCAGGAGCAGCGGCAAGCGTCACTAACGCTTCAGCTTCCATAAAGTGGAGTTCACCCGGAAAAATCAGGCTTTGCGGCGGGTCTCCGAAATCGTGTTTTGACAGGTTTTTTATGTAATCAGCCTTTACGGTGGGGGTGTTGCTTCCGGCTCTTGCCACACCTACTGCCACAGTGTTTGGCGTGATTATTCCCTTGTTCTTTTTTTGCTCAGTTTCCAAGAGCATCGACAATGCTTCGTTGATGTTTAGAAAGCGTTTTTCGTCAACTTTTAAATCCAGCAAACAGAGAGTGTGCAATCCGAGCTTCTTGTTTTGGGCGACGACGCTATAGGGGGTTTCGGAAAAGTTTTCTGGAAAGGGCACGGTGACGGTTTTCCCGAACTTGTAGTTGTGCAGTCCCGACAAGCCGATTATGGCAGAGATTATGCTTGCACCGTGAACTATGCGGGTTTTGACTCCGCGTTTTTCCGCTTCAATGCGTAACGTCACATGAGTCGTAGCTATCAACGGGTCACCGGGAACGAGAAAAACCGTTTTGCCCCTTCCCGCAGCGTTCAGTAAGAGTGCACCGTTTTCTTCCTCAAGGTTACATCTCTGGAGAACATGAACCTTTTTACCCACTGTCGCCTCAAACCGTTCAACCGAGAAACCTGGAAGCAAAT
>CAZZLA010000199.1:0-2693 GCA_964655035.1 uncultured Candidatus Bathyarchaeia archaeon
TGATTCAATCTTCAGGTGTGAATCCTGAAACAGGTCTAACGGACCAAGAAGCAGTGCAGCGACTGTCTCAATACGGAACGAATAGGCTTGTGGAAGAAACAGAAATTCGTTTCTTGGCAATACTAAAAGAAGAGATCACCGAACCTATGATTCTTCTCCTAATCGCTGTGGGGGTGCTCTACAGCATTTTGGGCAGCATTACCGACGCCTTAACCATAATCGCCGTAATCACTGTCCTCGTCATCGTTGAAGTATGGAACGAGTATCGCGCCAAACGCTCGATAGCAGCCTTGAAGAAGCTAGCGCCGCCCACCACGCTTGTGCTTAGGAACGGACAACTCCGCGAAGTGCAAACCGCCTTCTTGGTACCAGGTGATGTTATAACGTTGAAAACTGGGCAGCGCGTGCCCGCAGACGCCAGACTTTTGTCTTCTTTCGGTCTTGCGGTTGATGAGGCTTCGTTGACCGGCGAATCATTCCCAGTAGCCAAAGACGCCGACGGGGTTTTGCCCAGCGAAACCATAATCACGGAGCAAGTGAACATGGTTTTCGCTGGAACAATCGTCATTAGAGGACAGGCTAAAGCCTTGATCACGGCAACAGGCGTCAGCACTGAAGTGGGCAGAGTTGCAGGCTTAGCCAAGGCGGCAAAGGAGCCGAAGACTCCGCTTCAGCTGTCCATGAAGCAGCTTTCAAAGAGTTTGGTTTGGATTGCGCTTTTCTTCTGCGTGCTTGTTCCCGTTCTTGGTTTTCTTCGGGGGTTGAATCTGGAGCAGATGATTTTAACGGGTCTTGCCCTAGCTTTTGCGGTGATTCCTGAGGAATTGCCGATAATAATCACCATGGTTCTGGGCGTTGGCGCTTACTCTCTGTCCCGGAAAAACGCTTTAGTTAAGCGCCTGCGCGCGGCGGAGACTCTTGGAAGCGTCACCGTAATCGCCACGGACAAGACTGGAACAATAACCGAGAACAAAATGAGAATTGAACACCTTTACTTCGACGGCAAAACCGTGGGAGCCCAGACCTTCAAGGAAAACGAGCGCGAAGCCTTGAAAACCGCTCTGCTGGCAAGCGATGCGATAAGAGACTTGACAGGCAACACGGTTTTGAACAATCCGATGGCACAAGCGATTCTGGAGCAGATAAAGCAGGGCGAAATTGACGTTCAAAAACTGGTGAAAGATTGGAGTCTAAAAGACGAGTTAAGCTTTGATAATAAACGAAAACTCGCCTCGTACGTGTATCAATACGGCACTTTGCGGGTTGTCTTGTCAAGCGGCGCACCCGAGAACATCTTGGCTAAATCAACAAAAATTCTGATAAAAGGCACAGAGGCTGAAATTACGGACGCCTCGAGACAAGAAGTGATGGAAAACATTGTTGGAATGGCTCAGTCTGGTGAGCGTCTTTTAGCTTTCAGTTATCGCAGGTTGCCAGCAACGTCGAAACTGGAGAAAACCGATTTGGAGCAGAACTTGGTTTTTGTTGGTACAGTCGGCTTTATCGACCCGCCGAGGAAGGAAGTTAAAGGCGCCATTCGCACATGCCAAGAAGCTGGAATAAAAGTAGTCATGATTACGGGTGACCATCCAGAAACCGCAAGGGCAATCGCTTCTCAGGTAGGAATTAACAGTGATCGCGTGCTCACTGGAAGCGAAATTTCAAAAATGAACGATGAAGAGTTGAAACGGGCGCTGAAAGAAACTTTCGTCTTCGCCCGAGTCACGCCTGAGGACAAGCTTCGTTTAGTTCGGCTTTTCAGGGAAAACGGTGAAGTGGTTGCTGTTACTGGTGATGGAATAAACGATGCACCAGCCCTAAAAGAAGCGCACATAGGCGTCGCCATGGGCATTCGGGGAACCGACGTTGCAAAAGAAACCGCGGACATGGTGCTAACTGACGACAACTTCGCCACCATAGAAACCGCAGTCAATGCAGGCCGCAAGCTTTTCAGTAATTTGAGAAAGGGTGTTCGTTATTACTTGGCTTGCAAAGTTGCTCTAGTAGCAAGTTTTCTTCTTCCAATTGCTCTTGGTGTGCCTCTTCCATTTGCTCCCATTCAAATAATAGTGCTGGAGCTCTTCATGGATCTTGCAGCTTCAGCCACCTTCGTTGCGGAACCTGAGGAAAGTGGTATCATGACCAAGCCGCCTGTTGATCCGAAGGAGAAGTTCATGAACCGAAGCATGCTTAGAGGCATATCCATGGGTGCCTTAAGCCTCTTCGCGGCGGTAACGACTAATTTCCTTTTAATATGGTTCCTAACCCAGAACCTCCCAAAAGCGCAGACATTAGCTTTCGCGACTTGGATGTTGGGGCATATTTTGTTGGCGCTTAACTTCAGGTCTGAGAAGGAACCGCTTGTGAAGCTGGGTTTATTCTCCAACAAAGTCATGATCACATGGGCAGTGCTCGCAGTAGCCACCTTGGTTGTTGGAACCAGCCTTCCATTCGTGCATAGCGCCTTGAAAATCACGTATCTCAGCCTGTGGGATTGGGGGTTGGTGATTGTTGTCTCTTTCGCGGCTACTTTCTGGATAGAGCTAAAAAAAATACTGCAACAGTAGAAACAGCCGTTCGCTGTAGCTACAGTTTGCACGTGACCCAGGGTTAGACAAGACGAAGCAAATCAGCAATATTTGCTGCCTATTTGGATACTAATAGCGGTTCTATGCAGAAACTATAAAGGGGGG
>CAZZLA010000200.1:0-2689 GCA_964655035.1 uncultured Candidatus Bathyarchaeia archaeon
TTTTCGTTTTATTCTCGACTGCAGCAAATTTTGAAGCGCTGCCTTTTTTGTTTAACAAGGGCGAAATGTATATTTTGGCTCCGAGTGGCGATTTCTCCCGCAACAAATTCCCTTTTTTTCTTTTTTGCTTCAGATTTTCAATTCAAGCGCGCGCGCGGACGTGAGAGCAATTCTCTCGTTAGTCTCCATATTAAAAATCCGATTGCGCTTATAATAAAAGATACGATTGTGAAAGTGTCTACTCTTATCCAAGGTATCAGATGAGATAGACCGAGAGGCAACCACTCGGGATGAATTAACTGCACCAGTATTCCGTACACCCAACCGAGAAGCCCGTATAGAAAGAGCAGTTCCCCAAATCCTTTGATAACAATGATAGATATTAATAAAGGGTTCTTCATGTTTAGCATTTCTTATGGTCAACAATATAAGGTTTAACGCAGTTAAGATAACATGTGTCGGCTTTTGAAATTAACGTAGTTTTTCACCGCATTGAAGGCATTTGTCAATATGTTTTAAGCGTTCAAGAGTTAGAGTAATGTTGCATTTGTAGCATAAGCGGATTCTGCATTTTGAACAGCAAAACGTCGCTAGATTGCCGCATGAATCGCAGACTTTGCGTTTGAATGCGAAGTCATTACACATAAGAAACCGTTTTCCAAGTTTCTTCTAGAGGTTATTAAACAACTTCTGAAACTGAGGTTTTACACCTTCGAGAGTGAAGTTAAAATAAATGGTGTTCAAAGGGATCTGTTCAACACATTGTCCAAGAAACCGAAAGTTTTTTAAACTTAGTCCATGCAACTCCACGAAACTGCTCAACACAACTACAGTCCCTTTTCTTATTTGTAAAATAGATTCGCACAAAAGTGGCCGAAATCATCTGAAAGTATTGGAAAGTGGCCGAGGTGAGGTAGCCTAGGATAAAATGGCGATATCTCCAGCAACTTCCATTTTTCTCAGGTTCGCATGCATTTTAATCGTATATTAGGAAAACGCACTAGTAAACAATATTATGTTTCCTTTCCATTAGGCATAAGTTCCCAATGGTTTTTCTGGCACTTCTTGGATATTCGAATACTTCTCTTGACCGATAATCTCTGAGAGGAGATCATATGCTTTGCTGACTCCCTTCATACCTCCTAATGCCGAAAGAGGGGACGTTTTTGCTCCCCAATCGAATGGTTTGACAGGACTTAGGTATGTTAACAAGGAACAAGCACTTTTCACCGCGTCGAGCAACGAGTACTACGTCAAAGTTGCGTCAACCGTCGAGGAAGCACTTAGGCTTGTTGAAGTCGGTTTTGAATATGTGACAGACCTGGATGAGAAGAAAATCTTCAGGAAAAGAAAGTGAAAATGCGAAAACCACAACGAAAAAGAAAAAACGAAGGCGAAATGTATATTTCTGTGTGTACATGCTAAAAACTGGTAATCTTAGGAGCATGCTTCAATGACAGAGGAACCAAAACAGCCACCTGATTCTAACAAGCTCTTAGAAGCGGAAAAGAAGCGTTCAGAGGACTACCTAACGCGGCTAAAGTATTTACAAGCCGACTTTGAGAATTTCAAGAAGCGCTCTGACCGTCAAGTAGAAGAAGCCAAAAAGTACTGCACTGAACGCTTGATTACCCAGTTGCTGGATGTTCAAGACGAATTAGAAATGGCCCTCAAAACCGCCCAAACAGCTGACTCTGCCAAGCCTCTCATTGAAGGCGTTCAAATGACGCTTAAGAAACTCAGGAAAGTTCTTGAGCAAGAAGGAGTTTCGCTGATAGAATGCGAAGCGGGCAAGGTTTTTAACCCCACATGCCATCACGCTGTTTCTGTGGCAGAACGAGACGATGTTGAAGCATGTGTTGTAACCGAAGAAGTTAGAAAGGGATATAGAATGAAAGATAAAGTGATTAGACCCAGCATAGTCAAAGTCACAGTCAAATCGTCAAAGTCACAAACGGAGAGAAAAAAAAATGAGTAATGCAAAAACAGGAGAAAAAGTTTTAGGCATAGACTTGGGAACCACGAACTCCGCAGCCGCCATCTACGAAGGTGGACGTGCCACGGTAATCCCAAGCGCTGAAGGCCCAACCATGGCGGGAAAAATGTTCCCCTCAGTCGTAGCCTTCACGAAAGACGGACAACTCTTAATAGGAGAACCGGCAAAACGCCAAGCAACCACCAACCCAGAAGGAACAATTTTTGAAATAAAACGAAAAATGGGAACAACCTACAAGACAAACATTTTCAGAAAAGAATACACGCCACAGCAGATCTCAGCGATCATCCTGCAGAAAATCAAGAAAGACGCAGAAACCTACTTGGGCAGCGCTACAAGAAAAGCAGTCATAACCGTTCCAGCCCACTTCGATGACAACCAACGTCAAGCCACCAAAGACGCAGGCGAAATTGCGGGCTTCGAAGTTATGCGCATAATCAACGAACCCACTGCTGCGTGCCTCGCTTACGGCATAGACAAGCTGGAAAAAGAAATGAAAATACTGGTGTTCAGCTTCGGCGGCGGAACCCACGACGTTACGCTTATGGACTTTGGAAAAGGCGTGTTCCAAGTGCTCTCCACAAGCGGCGACACGCAGATAGGCGGCACTGATGTGGACAAGGCATTAGTGGATTACATCATGGACGAGTTCAAAAGGCAAACAAGCATAGACCTTACCAACGACAAAATGGC